>DAIQAW010000028.1:0-8718 GCA_036781465.1 Candidatus Aquirickettsiella sp. | reverse complement strand
AACTTATCAAGCTACACTTTTAATAGGGAGCTGTGAATTTTAATCTTCTCACATGCGTAAAGCTTTATGAATAACTATAAATTACTTATTCTTGATTTTGATGGCACACTTTGTGCTACACACAATGCCATACTTTTCTGCATTAAGCGTACATATGAAACATTACATATGACGATACCAAATCATGATTTCATCGATGAAACCATCCGTGCAGGCTTAGGCATGGAAAAAAGCTTAGAGATTCTTAGTCCCGATCTTACCCAGCAACAAATCCATCACTTATTAAGTACATACGAAACCATTTATTTAGCTGAAGGTGAAGAAAAGAGTGCTCCATTTCCTAAAGCTGCCGAAGTTTTAGCGAAACTTTTTGCAACAGGTTACATTCTAATTGTGGTCAGCAACAAAGCAGTTGCTGCAGTGAACACGGCACTCGAACGTTTTCAATTAAAGCAATATATTGCAATGATCATTGGCGACACAAAAACACTGAGAAAAAAACCCGATCCGATGGCCTATAACGATTTCATTAAACCCAAATATATTGATATAAGTCCGAAGCAGATCTTAATGGTAGGTGATACACCGGCTGATTTACTATTTGCACAAAATATTGGCGCTGACTCTTGTTGGGCTGAATATGGGTATGGTAATGAAAAATCCTGCTTAGCCATTCATCCAACTTATATAATTAAACAATTAACTGATATTTTGGCTATTTTATTTTAAATTTAATGCGTGCTTGTTAAGAAATGCTGTAACTTTTTTTCTATCGCTGTTAATCGATCATCAATATTGGAAAAGTAATTTTGCACAGTTTCAACCAGCAACATCGTTTTCATATCAGGTTCGATATTAACGTTATCCCCGATATTTTTGTTGCCAAAATTGGTCTTTCGTAAGGTTTCAGGAATCAAATACACTTCAAAACTACGTTGTTTTTTATCCGTCAAACCTATAGTTAAACTGGAACCATCCACTGCAATGTAACCTTTTGGCTTTATAAAAGCAAAACACGCTTCAGAAGTTTGGACAGATAAACATACGTTCTCACCATTGATTTTTTTATCGATTATCGTCCCTTTCTCAAAAATATGACCGCTCAGTTCGTGTCCTCCTATTTCATCACCAAAGCCTATACTTCTTTCCACACTGACTTTTCTTCCAATAAAAAGTTCATTCAAAGTGGTTTTGGCTAAAGTTTCTTTTATCGCATCAAAGCTGACTTCGTATTCATGTATCGAAACTACGGTTTGACAAACACCATCAATAGAAACACTAGAACCTATTTTTAAATCTTTTACCAATTCTTTATTTAAAACAACACTATAATGGAATAATCCAGGTCGTTTAATGAGCGCTTTTACAACAAATAAACCTTGTGTAATTCCCGAGTACATAAAAAAATCGACTTAAATCAATAAATTTTCAATTAATTGCATTTGTTTTAACACAGAACCTTTATTCTCTGCCACAAACTTTTTAGCCTCATCAGACTTTTGCTGGCGTCGTTCTGGATTTGATAGTAAAGCGATAACTTGTTCTGCCAACTCTTCAGCATTAGTTACCTGAATTTCCACATGTCGCTGTTTTAACTGTTCAGTAATGGTTGCAAAATTAAAAGTATAGGGACCGGTTAATATAGGTAAGCCAACGGCAGCGGGCTCAAGAGGGTTTTGTCCGCCCTTTTCTACTAAACTTCCACCTACAAAAGCAAGATCGGCTGCTGCATAAAAAATAAGTAATTCTCCCATAGTATCACCGATAAAAATATCAGCATCGTGCATTTTAGACTGATTGCTATCACTGCGCTTGATAGTCTTATAAGTTCGACTATTATATAGCTGTTCTAATTGGGGAACACGATCCACATGTCGTGGTATAGAAATTAATAGTAAGTCAGGATAAAAACGGCGTGCTTCGGTAAAAGCTTGAAGAATAAGCTCCTCCTCGCCAGGATGCGTGCTGGCAGCAATCCAAACGGGTCGGTTTTCTCCCCAAATTTTCCTCCAGTGCTGGGCCTGCTCAGTCAAACGTAAGGGTAAAGTCAAATCAAATTTAAGACTCCCTGTAACCTGCAGCCTTTCAGCTGGAAAACCTAAAGCGATAAAACGATCCGCATCCGCTTGAAACTGTGCAGCAATGGCATTGATACCATTTAACACCTTACGCATGAGCGGTAAAATACGTCGATAGGATTTAGCGGAGCGCTCAGATAATCGAGCATTGACAAGGACTACTGGGACTTGGTACAACTGGCAACTTGCTAATAGGTTAGGCCAAAGTTCTGTTTCTATCAAAATCAGCAATTTTGGTTGTAGGGCCTTGAAGAACCTCCTTAATACCAGGGGTAAATCATAAGGAAAGTAAAGCTGAGTGACACTATCACCTAATTCAACACGGATACGTTCAGCCCCCGTTTTAGTTTCATTAGTGACAATAATAGGGATGACTGGGTAACGTTGCTGTAAAAGCTTGATTAGTGGTATCGCAGCCAAGGATTCACCTACTGAAACGGCATGTACCCAAATCCCGCCGGGTAAGAAAGGACGTAAACCGAAGCCTAAACGTTCATACCAAAATTGCAAACCGTTGGGAATTTGACGATTTTTTATCCATAAACGCAATAAAATAAATGGCAACAATAAATAAAAAATTATTGTATATAAGAATCGCATGACTTAATAAAATTATAATTAAATATTCTCACGGTGAGCTTATCGTTTATTCAACTTTAAGACAAGATAATATCCTGTTAGTCTTGTACACAAAATTTTATGAATTTAGGTTTTAGCATGAATATATGGGGCAAACTCATTGGTGGTTTTTTTGGTTTCCTTCTTGGAGGACCGCTAGGGCTTATATTAGGCGTCATTATTGGGCACCTGTTTGATCGTGGCCTTAATCAAAACCAGGGTTGGACTTTCTCTTCTGTCAATCCAAGCGCTGCACAACAAGTTTTTTTTGATAGCACCTTCTTAGTGATGGGGCATATCGCAAAATTAGATGGTCGAGTTTCGGAGGCAGAAATTCAAGCTGCTAGAGCTATAATGAGCCGCCTAGGCCTTACTGAAAGCATGCGCCAAAAGGCTATCGCCCTTTTTAATCAGGGTAAACAAACTTCCTTTAATTTAGAAGAAACTTTAAAAAAACTGGTCCAAGCTTGCCATCGAAATAAAGTCTTACTTAAGCTTTTCGTAGAAATACAAATGCAAACTGCCTTAGCTGAAGGCCATCTCACAGTGAATAAGCAAAAAGTATTGCAGAAAATCTGTCAATATTTAGGTTTTGCACCACTGAATTTCAGCTTTTTTGAACATCTATTTAATTTTGAGCAAGCTTTCCGCCAACAATCTTCTGGTCAGAGACAACAAAGCTACTATCAATCTTCGCATTCTTCTCATCAGCTGAATCTAAGAGACGCCTATGCTATCTTAGGTATCTCTGAACAAGCATCGCCGGCCGAAATTAAAAAAGCCTACCGAAAACAAATGAGTCAACATCATCCGGATAAATTATTAGCTAAAGGTTTACCCGAAGAAATGATAAAAATAGCGACTGAGAAAACTCAAAATATCAAGGCTGCTTATGATCGTATCTGTGCTGCAAAGGGGATATAATGCACGATTTAATTATTTCTGCCTCTATTTTATCTGCCGATATGGGGTGCTTAGCAAAGGAATCAGCTGCGGTATTGCAAGCAGGTGCAAATAGTTTGCATATCGATGTCATGGATAATCATTTTGTACCCAATTTAACCTTCGGTCCATTAGTCTGTAGTGCCTTACGCAAGCATCTCCCTATGGCTTTTCTGGATGTGCATTTAATGGTAAATCCGCTGGATCATTTAATTAACGCTTTTGCTGCGGCCGGCGCTAACCAAATTATTTTCCATCCTGAAGCCAGTACTAATGTCATGAAAAACTTAAAACAAATTCGTCACTTAGGTTGTAATGCCGGTTTAGCTATTAATCCACAAACATCATTAAATTGTTTAGATGATCAATGGGAAAATTTAGATTCAATATTAATGATGTCTGTTAATCCTGGATTTGCTGAACAACATTTCATTCCAGAAGTTTTAAACAAAATTTCATCCGTCAAACAATTACTTTCAACCCACAATCCTACTATTCGTTTAGGTGTGGATGGAGGGATTAAAAAAAATAATATTGCTGAAATCGCCAAAGCGGGTGCAGATACTTTTATTTTAGGCTCAGGTATTTTTAATACTGAAGATTATACCGTTACCTTAACTGAACTACGATCAAAATTAAATTTATAAGGAAAACTAACATGCGTTACTTCTTAACCTTAACCTCTTGCGTACTCTTTTTTTTATTAAGTGCTTGTGTTAGTACAGCAAACTATCAAAAGCAAATCGATAAATGGCAAGGAAAAAATATTCAAACCCTTATATCCAAATGGGGTGAGCCTGATGCAGGGATCCAATTGCCAAATGGTCATAAAATCTATCAGTACACCCAAAAAACAATGTATTCTATCCCTGATCCTAAACGCACTCCTTTGCGTACCAATAATGGAAGCCTTTTTTCTAGCTATGATAAGCCTTGGAATACACACCAAACGATCGTTCGTTCTTGTCGGACTTCATTTGAAACAACTTCTGACGGTCGTATTATCCATATAAGTTTTAAAGGTGATAATTGTGTCTCAAGCAATTTTCTCCCTTAAAACTCTCGGCTAGATCGAACCAGAAAGAGAGCGAAAAAAAATAAATGAACAATAGAAAAAAAAGGAAGTCGATTACTCAAAAAGAAAATTCCATAGCCCTTCATTGGCTAATTCATTTTGTTTTTTTGTGTTTTGCTTCATCTGGTTTGGCGGCAGAATCGACTATGGCACAACAATTAGGTTGGATACCTAGTAAACTAGGTATTTGCAAAGGCCAATACTTAGATCCCTTGCAAGCTTATGCGAAAACACCTTTAAGTAAAGTCCAGCAAACTCTTACGCATATTGATGCCGCACAATCTCATTTTTCATTTGAAGGAACTTCCACTTTAAGTGGAAATGTTATTATCACGCAACCAGGCCGTTTATTATATGCCGATCAAGTTTATTTTTATCGTGATCCAAAAACCGGGAGAATTACGAATATGGATCTACTCGGTGAAATTAAGCTTCAAGAACCTAATCTTTTAATCAAAGCTAAAAAAGCCCATTTAAATTTAAATAACCAAACAGGTTATCTAACTGATATTATTTATCGAATTTTATTAAGAAATACCACTATATTAATGGGTACCAACGAAAGGATGCCGATTAATGCTTGGGGCTCAGCAAATAGTGTGGAGCAAACCTCCCCTGGATTAATAATCTTACATAATTGCACTTATTCAACTTGTTCACCCATTAACCCAACTTGGAAACTGTCTGCTAAAAAAATAATATTGAATCGTGATACAGGTCGTGGCAAAGCCTACAATACCTGGTTGGATTTTCGCGGGACGCCTATTTTATATAGTCCCTATCTTGCTTTTCCAATTGATGATAGACGTGAATCTGGCTTCTTATTTCCAAATTTTGGAACTTCTTCACAATCAGGAATAGGTATTGGCTTCCCATATTATTGGAATATGGCAAGTAATTATGACTTTTTATTTACACCCACTGCTTTAAGCAAACGAGGAGTACAATTAGACGGTCAATTTCGTTACCTGACTCATTATAGTCGCGGGAATATCATTGCCAATTATCTTCCCTATGACCGGGCTGCGGCTCGGCTTGCTGACCAGGTTCCCCTACTTTATCCGAACACCAACCCATTAATTTACCCAAACACCGCTAGAAAATCTTTTACATGGCAAGAACAACGTCAATGGACACCGCGTTGGACAAGCATGGTAAATTTTAATTGGGTCGGGGATGATTATTATTTAGAGGACTTTAACCAACCACCGAGCATCGCTATTAATCAACTTGCACAACAAGCACAGTTAAATTATACCGGTGATATTTGGAATTTTACGACGAGTGTTAATCGTTATCAAACACTCCATCCTTTAAATCAATCGCCTGTTAACAACCCTTATAATAGTTTACCTGAGATCGATTTAAATAGTATCACGCAAAATTTTCATGGGTTTAATGTTCAAATCAGCAATCAACTTACTTATTTTCAACGTTTAAATGATCCCGGGGAGTTAGTAAAACCGCCACAAGCACTCCGCCTTAATCTTTTTCCTTCGATCAGTTACCCAATGCGTAGTCAAGACGCTTATCTTATTCCGCGCGTTCAATTAAGTCTGACGCACTATAATATAATGAGTCAAGTAACAGGCTATAAAAGCGAAATTCAACGCACAACACCTCTATTTAGTGTAGATAGTGGTTTATATTTTGATCGTAAGACTTCATGGGGTAAACATTCTTATTTACAAACATTAGAACCTCGACTTTTTTATCTGAACGTTCCTTACCGTGATCAAAATAATATCCCTATTTTTGATAGTGCACTTATTCCATTTAGTTATGACAGCCTTTTTATGACAAATCGTTTCAGTGGTTATGATCGTATCGGTGATGCTAACCAAATTAGTTATGCACTCACTACTCGGTTATTGGATCAATATACAGGCGAAGAAAAACTTAGAGCCAGTATCGGTCAAATATACTATTTTAAAAACAGGCGCGTTTTTTTATGTAGTCCCTTAGAAAGACAATTAAGCGTACCTGGAACTTTATGTGCTAATCCTATTGCAGTTCCAGGCGCCACTTCACCTACTGAAAAATTTTCTCCAGTTGCAGGTCAGATCAATTACAATGTCAATCCACAATGGAGCACTACTGCCAATATTGCCTGGGATCCAACTAGTCATGACATTATTAATGCGGCTGCTAATGTACAGTATCATCCTCGCCCTAATCAATTATTTAATATTAATTATGGACGCATACGCTATGGTGATCTGTTTGTCACTACACCGCCAACGCCCTCAAATAGTCATCAAAATGATTTTAATCGACTAGGTTTTTCTTTCGCAACACCTCTTAAACATCAGTGGAGCACAGTCGGTGGATGGAACTATAATTTTAGTCATAAATATTCGCAAAGCTTTTTCTATGGATTACAATATGATAGTTGTTGTTGGGCATTTCGAATGGTCGCCGGCCGAACTTTTTTTGCACTCAATCAAAATAGCAGTCCTATATTTAATAATGTTGTTTATTTCCAATTTCAACTCAAAGGCTTGAGTACCGTAGGCATCAGTGATATAACCAGCTTTTTAACGAGTAATATCCCCGGCTACACTGATAATTTTCAGTCTAGTGCAACCCACTTTTAGTAATGAGCGATTATGGACTGCCTTAAAAAAATTTTTCCATTCATTATCTTACTCAGTAGTGTATTTTCTGCTACATCTTTATATGCTATTGAAACCTTAGATCGTATCGTTGCGGTTGTTAACAACAGTGTCATCACACAACAACAGCTAAGCGAACACATTGAAATGTCGCGGCAACAGTTGTTAGCTGAAAACAAACTTATTCCAGATGCAGCGATTTTTCGCAAGCAAGTACTGAATAAAATGATAGATAATGAGTTACAGCTGCAATTAGCCGCTAATGCGGGATTGAAAATTAACGAAGCCTCTTTAGATAAAACCATCATGGGCATCGCTGAACGCAATGGACTAACACTAGAGCAATTACGTCAAAAATTGCAACAAGAAAATATACCTTATGCAAAATACCGACAACAAATTCGTCAACAACTTATTATTAGCAAGTTACAACAAGATGAAGTTGCTGCAAAGGTTACTGTTACGGATCAGGAAACGAAAGATATGTTAATGCATATGCCAAAACCAACTTCACAAAGAGCTGCTTACCATGTTGAAGATTTGCTTATTCCATTTCCCTCCAAGCCCTCCACCATTGAAATAACTCGTATAAAAGCAAGCGCTTTATTTTTACTGCAACAAGCAAAAAGCGGAACTTCCTTTCAAGAATTGATAGAAAAAACTAAGCAATTTAATCCTCCATTAACCGGAGGAGATTTAGGTTGGCGCCCTCTTAATGATCTACCTGATATTTTTCAAGCATCTATACAAAAACTTAAACCCGGTGAGGTAACTGGACCAATCCAAGCTGATAATGGCTTTCACCTTATTCGCCTATTGGAAATACGTGGCGATAATTCAACCCCCCACTATGTGACTTCCGTACATTCTCGACATATTTTAATTAAAACATCTCCTTTACTTAACAATCAACAAGCAGAATTACGCCTTAAAGAAATTCGCGCAGACATATTACGCGGTGGTAATTTCGCTGAGCTAGCAAAAAAATACTCCCAAGATCCAGGATCGGCCTATAAGGGTGGTGATTTAGGTTGGACTTTCCCCGGTCTATTCGATCCTACTTTTGAAGCACAAATCAAAAAATTGGCTATCAATCAGATTAGTTTGCCTTTCCAAACACAGTTTGGTTGGCATATCGTACAAGTGTTAGGTAGAGCGCAAAAATTACAAAAATCACAAAGCATTTCACGCGAGCAAGCTGCACAGTTAGTTTATCAACGTAAATTTCAGCAAGCATTAAAAAACTGGTTACGTCAAATACGTAACCAATCTTATGTAAAAATTATGTAATCGCTATAGTAAAGTTATTTATAACGCGATGTGAGGTGAAATTGGCAAGTATCTTCTTTAACTATTCCAACATCTCTGCAACATAGAACCCGTATTATGA
>DAIQAW010000027.1:0-8761 GCA_036781465.1 Candidatus Aquirickettsiella sp. | reverse complement strand
ATTATGATTATCTAATAAAATTTTACCTTGTGCACTTTCAATTAAACCCACAATCAAATAAAAGCTTGTGGTTTTTCCAGCACCATTAGGGCCTAGCAAACCTACTACTTCTCCGGTTTCTAGTTCTAAAGAAACATTTTTGACAACAACGCGAGAATGATAGCGTTTAGCCAAATTGATAGCATGTAATTTACTCATGAGTGAACAGGTTGCAATGGTGCTATTAGTATTTGAGTATGCCCTTCTTTTGAGAGAGGGGAACCAACGGTTTTCTTTTTAAAATCATAGTTAATTTGGGGCCCTTTGACATGATTTTGTCCTTGCACAATCTCAGCATTACCCACAGCTTCTAACCAATCTTTCTGTGGATAATAATAGATCGTATTTCCAGTGGCAATTAACTTGGGTTGATTTAGAAATATAAGTCCCCGATAGCGTGCTGGGTTACCAATAGCGATTACTTTAGTGACTTGACCATTCTGATCAGAATAACTGGTAGCATAGTCTGCTGTGAGAACTCCGTTCCCTTGAGTCAGTTTAATATGTCCCTGATAGATGCCTAATTTTGTTTCATTATTATATGACAAGGTATCAGATTCAAAATAGATAGTTTGTGCTAGATCTTTTGGATTAGCATGTGCAGTGAGAATACTAATTATTGATATGGCTAGGAATAATAAATGACTTTTATTTATTTTAAATGGCTTTTTTTTCAAATGATCTTGACCCAACATCTTAAACTTCATTTACTTTTTGCAGGTTTGAGTTGACCCTTTACTTGAGATAGCAGTCGAATTGTTTTCGTATAAAAATTAGCATGTAATCCTACTGCATGTACCTCTTGATTTATCTGCGTTATTACAACTGGGGCCGATGTGTCAGCCGTTTTTTCTTTTAGATGAATATCTAAAGTGGATGTCGTTAGGGTTGAGACAGTTTTATTGGCTGGTCCTTGTTTTTGTTCAAGTTTGACATTATCCCAAAGTTGAAGAAGATCTTTACCTTCTTTCAGTTTGCCATAACGAGATGAAAGTTGCCATGACTCTTTATTTTTTAAAAATAAAGTGAAAATAGGTGTGGTGAGAGAAATGCTATCGTCTAAGGGATAATGGATTGATAAAGGGGTGTTTAATTGATCATAAAGGTTGCCTGATTTATCAATATGGTAGACTATGACTTTCGTTACATAGGCGTCAGGTTGGTTCCCAGAAATAGCTAAGTTAACAGGTCTAGTTAGCTGTAACCATGTATACCATGTACCTAATAAAATTAAAGAAATAAGAATAAGGTTAATGAATAGCGTTTTAGAAAACATACTATTATCTGCGCTAGTTTAAATGGTTTAATTTGTTAATCACTACGAGCATTTGGTTAGGTCAGTGAAAAGCTTAGTTTTTTTGATACACCTCGCTATGTTTCGGCTAGTTATGACCGAAACATTAATTTTTTGTTCTGTGCTAAGAAATATTTTAAGTAATTCTCTGGCTCAGAATATCATGAATATGCACAACGCCGAGAGGCTTTTTATCTTCATTTACAATAATTAAAGTAGTTATCTTGCTAGCTTCCATTATTTGCAAAGCTTCAGTAGCTAACCTATCTTTACTGATTGTTTTACAATTCGAGGTCATTACTTGGTCGACTAGAGTACTCTGAAGATCTAATCCTTGATCTATTGCTCGCCTAAGATCGCCATCAGTAAAAATACCTAAGAGACGTTGATTTTTGTCAGTAACTATGGCCATTCCCAGTCTTTTCTGTGAAACTTCAAATAAAGTCTGAACTAAAGGAGTTCCAGATTTTACATTTGGAATAGCTGCTCCGGTGTGCATTATATCAGCTACTTTTAACAATAAACGCCGACCCAGTTGCCCTTTTGGATGAACCTTAGCAAAGTCATCGCTACTAAAACCACGCATATCAAGAAGTGATATTGCGATGGCATCACCCAAAACTAATGCTGCTGTACTGCTAGAAGTAGGGGCTAAGCCTAAAGGGCATGCTTCTTGTTTTATAGGGATATGAATAGTGACAGTTGCTTGTTGGGCTAAAGTAGATTGAACATTCCCAGTTATAAGTATAAAAGGGATATTAAGTAGTTTGAGTGTAGGAAGAATAGTAATGAGCTCGTCCGTTTCTCCTGAATGTGATATCGCAAGAACTACATCTTTGGAATTGATCATGCCAAGATCACCATGATTCGCCTCAGCTGCATGAATAAAAAAGGCAGGACTCCCTGTGCTGGCTAAAGTAGCTGCGATTTTATTACCAATATGACCTGATTTACCTATCCCAATTACAACGATATGGCCTTGGCAGTTTAAAAGGAATTCACACGCTTGTTCAAAACTTGAGTCAATTTGGCTTAATAAACTCAAAATGGTTTTTCCTTCTGTTTCAATTACTTTTCGAGCAGACTCGGAAAATTTTTTAGTATGCATGAGTTTTAACCATAGAGAAAATTAATAGAACATTTGCTCAATCTGAGATTTGATTTCATCATTAAATCCTAATTTACTGCCTTGATTTACTCATGTAAACTTCGATTCTCTCGATTTAGCATTTACCTTGAACTGAAGCTCATCATTGAGTATACACTTGCTTGATCAATTAAATTACCATTTAGATTTTTGCTTAATGTTATATTTTCTTGACTTAATTCGGATTCTCTAAGCTTAGCATCCCTGTATTGTTCGCATAAGCAAAGAGCTCTGCATAACGACCCCAATCAATCACGGTACGCAGAACACGTTCAGCTTCTTTTTCGCTTAAATAATCTTCTAATTCATTCAAGAAACGTTCTCTAGACGCACGTTGACCGGTTGTGCGTCTTTCTTCTAGAACCTGCCGTATATGCTTTGCTAAGGGGACATAACGTAATAAATGAGCAGCAAAGATTTTTTTACGCTCTAAAATATCGGTGTTTGCAAATAATTTTCCTGCTTCTGTTAGGATTAGTTCTCCATTGTTGACATGAGCAAACCCTAAAATATCCAATACTTCAGTTAAAGGAAATAAATCATCGACATCCAAATGGAGTGATTCAGTAAGCTCAGGTAAACTAACATGTCCTTGGTATTCAGATTGATCTAAAGTTTCTAGTAAACCTGTTAATTCGGAAATATCAGCATCGGGAAGACGGTAACCTATATCGGTGATGCGAGGTAATTGTTCTTTTAGTAGCAATTTTTTTCGTTCATCCATTTGACGAGTAATTAAGGAATATATTTGATCGACATATTTTCGAAACTCAGGATTTTGCTCAGTTCGTGGATAAGGTAGATCAATAGTTAATTCTGCTCGGATGCTGCCAGGATCACTATCAAATACAATGACACGATTAGCGAGCAAAACAGCTTCTTCAATGTTGTGCGTTACAAATAGAATTCCACGTGTCCCTGTTTGTTTAGCTTCCCATAAATCAAGTAGATCGCTTTTAAGATTATCAGCAGTGAGGACATCTAAAGCTGAAAAGGGCTCATCCATTAATAAAACATCTGGGTTAATGACGAGTGCACGTGCAAAACCCACGCGCTGACGCATACCACCGGATAATTCTTTTGGATAAGCAGATTCGAACCCATCAAGACCGATAATATCGATAGCTTTTAAAGATCGTGTTCTACGTTCTTCACGAGGGACTCGCAAAGCTTCCAGACCTAATTCAACATTTTCTAAAACAGTTAACCATGGCAAGAGCGCAAAGTTTTGAAAAACCATCGCCATACCTTGTACAGGCCCATTTACCACGTGTTCCCGATAAGTTACAGTGCCACCGCTTGGATCAGAAAGCCCAGAAATGATACGCAATAGTGTAGATTTTCCTGAACCTGATTTACCTAATAATGCAACAATCTCATCTTCATAAAGTTGGAAATTAACTTTATCTAGGACTAATAACTCTTGTTGTTCAGCTTTTTTAAAGGATTTGCTGATATCATTTACAGTAAAAATGGGTTGTTTCTTATTCATGTTATTCTCTCCTAGTCCAACCGATAACGTGATTGAGCTAAGTTGTATAATGGACGCCAAACTAAATGATTCATAACTAAAACAAACACGCTCATCATTGCCATTCCAAGCGCCACTCTTGGAAAATCACCCGCATCAGTTGATTTTGCAATATAAGCGCCTAGACCAGTTGCGGTGAGTGTTGTAGAGCCCCAACTGATTACTTCGGTTAAGATAGTCATATTCCAACCCCCACCAATTGCGGTAATGGTGCCTGTTATCCAATGAGGAAAAATTCCAGGTAAAACTAAACGACGCCACCATTGCCAACCTTTAACACCAAAGTTGCTGATTGCTTCTTTTAAATCTTCGGGTAGAGCGGCTGTGCCAGAGATAATATTAAATAAAATGTACCATTGTGTGCCTAGCAGCAATAATGGCGTGGACCAAATCTCGATATTTAAGTGGTATCTTAAGAATAAAATAACCGCAACAGGGAATAATACATTTGCCGGAAATGCCGCTAAGAATTGTGCAATAGGCTGCACCCATTCCGCAATACGACGGTTTAATCCTATGAAAACTCCAATAGGGATCCAAATGATACTAGCTATTAAAATAATGGTGATAATTCTTAATGCTGTTACACAACCTAAAAATAGTACATGAATTATTTCATGTAATGAAAGATGCTTTAAAATAAAATGTAATAATAGCCAAAGTGATATAGACACCATAAGTGTAATACAGCTATACCAAATAATTTCGATCGATTTATTAAGGCTAGCTTTTTTGACTATAACTTTCTTTTTTATATTCTTTGAAAAGGAAATATTGACGATGGCATCACCTAATTTCCCAAAAAAACGACCTAAGTATTTTAATATATAGGTTTGTCCTAAGAGTATATTAATCCATGAACGAGATACATATTCTTGACTAACTTGCTCAAATGTGAATTTTTTTGACCAATTTAATAAAGGTCTGAAAAGGAGTTGGTCATAGAGCAAAATGACAATGAGCATAGTCAAAATAGTGTAAATCACACCTGAAAAGCTGGCTTGACTGATAGCTAGTCCTAAATAAGAGCCAACACCAGGTAATACGATTGTTTGATTATTAACAGAAATACTTTCCGATGCAATTAGGAAAATCCAGCTGCCTGACATAGACATCATCATATTCCATAATAACCCTGGCATACTAAAAGGAACGTCAAGACGCCAAAAACGTTGCCAGGCAGATAAATGAAACATATCGGCAGCTTCTTTCAACTCAGTAGGTACTGAGCGTAGGCTTTGATAGAAGTTGAGTGTAATATTCCAAACCTGAGCCGTAAAAACTGCAAAAATAGCCGCAGCTTCAGGGCCTAATCTACTTCCATGAAATAAAGCGATAAACCCTACTATAGTAATAGATAACAGCCCAATAATAGGGACAGACTGTAAGATATCAATGCAGGGGATGATAATGCGAGCAGCGCGTTTATTTTTAGCGGCTAGTGTTCCCACAGTAAAGGTGAATAATAAAGAAAATGCCATGGCCGTAAATAAACGTAAAACGGTAAACAAGGCATACTTAGGTAGCTGATGTGGATCTAAGGACAGAGCTAAAGTTTGACCGACTTGATAGGGAGCAGACATTTGTTTGCCTGCCCAAACAAATGCAGCGAGCATCCCTAGCACAAAAATAAAGGCAATTAAATCCCAACCATTTGGAAGGATTTTAAAGGAATTTCTAAAAGAAAATCGATTGTAGAAAGTTGACACGGACCACCCCCACTAAGTTTGGGGGAGGTAGATATTTGACCCCACTAGTTTATACCCTTCGCATTTGAATTTTTGCTGTGTTTTAGCTAAAAAATTACTTAGTGAATAAGCCTACTAGGGGAGGCATATATTTACCCCCTGAAATTTAACGGGAGCCTAGATCGATTTTTTTATTTTGTCAATAGCTAGATTAAACATTTAACTTTTACAGACTGAACGATAGATCCATCCTAAAATACCGAGTGTTGAAAACCCACCAAATAGGCTAGCTAGTAAAGTCAGATGTTCGGGCATAAGACGTAATACATCTGTAGATTGTGCTAAAGTAAAAGGAACTGCTAGCACCACGCCCATTATGCAAGCCCCAGCGACTAAACCACAGGCTAAAGTGAGCCCGCGTTGCCTGGCAGTATTATCGGCGGATTTCTCTGTTTGAATGGGATGTTGTTTAATCAATGTTCTTTCTACGAAATAGGAAGCGATTCCACCCAAAATTAATCCAGATGAGGTATCCAAAGGAAGATAAATACCTATACCAACCGCTAATACAGGCAAGCGCAAACCGCGTTTTTGTAATATTCGGTCAATGAAAATACAAAAAATCGCCACGATGAAACCAATGCTAATTAAATTCCAGGGTAAGTTATGTTTAAAAGCGCCGGCAACTAAACTTGCCATAAGCGTAGCTTGAGGGGCAGATAACATTTGTGCAGGATCCATATGCCGTCCTGGAGGAGAAATACCCCCAATTCCGTAAGCATTAAATAATAGTTCTAACGTGGGTGCTAAGATTAAAGCAGAAACTACGACACCTAAAATTAATATAACCTGTTGTTTCCAAGGAGTTGCCCCTATAATTTGGCCGGCTTTCAGATCTTGAATGGTATCGTTGGTAATGGCGCAACTACTACTTACCAGTGTTCCTATAATGATTGCTAAACCTTCCCCTTCAAGTAAATGTTTAGTATCGTGAGTAAAGCCAGGAGCCCAACTAAAAATAGCGAGTAATGTAAGAGATGCGAACAAAAGTACAGAAAGGGAAACACCTGAAATAGGACTTTGGCTACTTCCTATAAGCCCTGCAAAATAGCCACATAGTGAGGAAAAAAAGAAGCCAGTGATTAAAATGAAAATAACACTAATAAATAGAGTTATTATTTGGATACTACTGGTTAATCCTAGTGCAGGATGATTTATAAAGCTAAATAAAATATATCCTAATGGTAATATTAGAATACCTAGTAAAGCTAAAGTATAGTGAATGGGTATATCACGTTCTTGTTTAGGTAAGGAAGTATACCCGCTTTCTTTAATGGTTCTTAATGAGACAAACGATGAATGAACCCCCCTAATAATAGGTTTAACGAGCAAAACCATCGTCCATAAGCCGCCTACTAACATAGTACCTACACCAATTGGACGTATACTGGATTGCCAAATGCTATTAGCTAAGCTGCTAGCAGATTGACTAGTAGCCATTGCTAAAGGGTGTAAGTAACTAAAAATAGGAATTCCAATTATCCATCCGATTCCCACGCCGAGTAATGTACTCAGCGCTACACCAATACCTACTATATATCCTGCTGCTAATAATGCAGGTTCAAAACCAAACGTAAATCCAAAAATAAATTTATTATCTAGTCTAAACCATACTGGAAAATTATCCGCTATGATTTGAAAACCCGATTGAAAAAGCGCCACAAAAGCACCTAAAAGTCCGCCTTGGATTAATTCTTTAAAATTTCCTTTAGCATCTTGGCTGATTTTTAAAACTTGACCTATCGCGGTACCTTCTGGAAAACGCAATGTAGGATCCGCTAATAAAACTCGGCGTAAAGGAATAGAAAATAAGACCCCTAAAATTCCACCTGTTAGAGAAATTATTACAGTTTGCCAATAATCAAAATGCTGCCAATAATGAAGAATTATTAAGGCAGGGAGAATGAATGCGGTCCCTGCGATCAATGCTTCTCCAGCCGAAGCACCTGTTTGGACAATGTTACTTTCAAGTATCGAAGAGTTTTTAAAAAAGCGCAGGATACCCATAGAAAGAATAGCTGCCGGAATAGATGCAGAAATAGTTAAGCCAACCTTTAGGCCTAAATAGGCGTTTGCCGCAGCCAAAATGACAGCAAGCAAAATAGCTAATAGGATGGCACGAAAACTTATTTCTGATGGTTGTGATAACATGAAATCTGAATTTTTTTTAGTAATCATTTTATTTATCACATTGTGGAGTATAGGTCAAAAAATCGATGTAAGACAAAAGGGAAGCTTTTTTGATTAATTATTAAGAAAAGTTCTGATTTTTTATGAGTTTAGCCAAGTTAATATCCTACGACGGGCATTTTCAATACCTGTAGATTTTGTCACAGAAAAGGTTTGTATTTCAAAAGGGGTGTTAAAAAGAGCTAATTGATGGGTCGTTAATTTCAAGGTATTTGCAGCTTGACTACGGGTTAGCTTATCGGCTTTAGTCAGAAGAATATATGTAGGTATATGATAATGAAAAGCCAACGTTAACATAGCTTTATCCCAATCTTTAAGCGGATGGCGGATGTCCATAGTGATAACAAGACCTTTTAAAGATTTTCTTATTTTTAGATAATTGGTAATCTTTTCCTCCCAATTAGCTTTTATCTTATTTGGGACATTGGCAAAACCATAACCTGGAAGGTCGACTAAGCGTAGATGTTCATTGATTTGAAAAAAATTCAATAATTGAGTGCGTCCTGGAGTTTTACTGGTTTTAGCTAAACCTTTTTTCCCAGTAATTGAGTTAATTGCTGAAGATTTTCCAGAATTAGAACGACCAATAAAGGCAACCTCTGCGCCTTGATCTTTAGGCAATTGATCTAATTGAGCTGCACTTTTTAAGAAGATGGTAAGTGGAAAGACGTGGGAACTCAAGCTTATATTCCGCTTAATTAAAAAAGAAAAATTCCCTGGCCTTTATGTTATATTTTTATAGTTTGTCAAAGCCTAGGAAGACTATAAACTAAAAAATTGCGTTTAGCAATATTAATTATTTTCCCCCATAA
>DAIQAW010000026.1:0-8856 GCA_036781465.1 Candidatus Aquirickettsiella sp. | reverse complement strand
TTAATTCCTAATACGCTAATTGCAGAACCTCTTGGATTTTTGTACTGTGCACAGCTATAGCATCTAGCCTCGAATTTCTTTAATCATTACTTAAGTTATTTTGATAATATAAAAATAATAAAAACAAGTAATTGTCGGGGGAAAAATAAAAATGCCTTTTACCTGTGATATTAAGTATTTCAAATTTGCTGTTGCTGATATTGCACAAGTAAAAAGGGACTTTAGTGGGGAAGGGAATACTAATAATATTTTTATAAATGATATGTCATTAACGAATATTTATAAGGAAATGAACTTACAAGTTGACAGCGTATATGATCTTAAAGATAAAGATTTATCTAAGATATGGAAAAAATATTGCTTTAAAAATGTCGATGAAAAACAATTTTCTGGTTGGGAAAAATTGGCTCAGACTTTGTTTCATCAGGGTGGTTTACTCAATGCATTTGAAGCAGCTTTAAAAGAAAAAATGAACATACCTGACAACGACGGTAATGCCTATATTTCAAAAGAAACTAAAAAAGAAGTGCGTATTAGTTTTGATAAGCAGTGTTTAACCATTAAAGAAAGTGTTTCTATAAAAAAGATCAAAGATTCTTTTGATGAAGGCAATTATCAAATAAACGCGCAAGTAACCCACCATATAAGTTTAGAAGCAAAAGACAATGTAAACAAAAAGTTTCTGTATCAGATGGAACTACCTGTATTTAAATGTCAAAATTCAAAGTTACAGAAATTTTTGCAGCAAGAACAATTATCAATACGTGAAATTTTTAACAATATCATGCGCAAAATATTTCGAATACCGTTTGTACCTAATAAGTCTTCTTTTTTTCAAAACTCCTACCACCAGGGTGAAATCGGCTTGGATAAAATTACAAAGAAAGAGGGCAACAATAATATATTGGTTATTAATTGGGAAACTATTACACCAACCAATCGACGTTAAACTGAATGAATAGCTTGTAATACTAAAGGACAGAGCTTGGGGTTAGCGACAAGGATATGTCCAGCTTCAAAGTAGTTCTCACCGCCCTTTAAATCACAGGCTATCCCCCCCGCTTCTTTAACCAGTAAAACACCCGCAGCCATATCCCAAGGCGCGAGCTCAAGCTCCAAAGCAGCATCTAAGCGACCGGCAGCTACATAAGCTAAGTCAAGCGCTGCCGATCCAGTTCGGCGTATGCCACTGGCTTGTGACATCATGGTGCGTAAAGCTTCTTTATTGATTGAAGCAGCTAGCGTATTAAAGCCACGACTAGGAATCGAGATTCCTATTAAGGAGTCTGGAATGCTGGAACGTGTACTGACACGTAAACGACGCGTATAACGTTGTGTGTTATCTAAATAAGCACCTTGGCCGCGGGTTGCGGTAAATGTTTCTTGGCGTAAAGGATCATAGATTAAGGCATGTTCAATATAATCTTTTTCATTGTTTTTAATAGCGATGGAGACAGCAAAATGTGGAAAATCATGAACATAGTTACAGGTTCCATCGAGTGGATCAATAATCCAAGTATATTTATCTCCATTAATCGGTTCGCTTTCTTCCGCAATAATCCCATGATTTGGATAAGCATCTTGGATAGTAGAGATAATAATTTTTTCTGCTTTTAGATCGATCTCAGTGACAACGCCGCGATTATCCTGTTTTTGTTGCATACGAAGTCGATCTAGGCGGTTCAAACCATCTAAAATAGTCTTGCCTGCCAGGCGGGCAGCGCGATCGGCGATATTTAGAAAAGGGTGCATGATATTGATGATAGAGTGAAAACTAATACTATATTTTTAAAAGTGTAAGATGATACCATAGCTTATGCATCTTAAATATCTTTAGATGTAGTCGACTTTTATATGCAATGGATATTTGTATAAAAAACCTACGTTGAAAGGTTTACAGGTAAAACCATGCCACTTTCGCAAATTCGGATCGTGCTTGTTAATACAACCGACCCTGGAAACATCGGTGCTACGGCTCGTGCGATGAAAACTATGGGTTTGAAACAACTTTATCTAGTTGAACCTAAGTCTTTTCCGCATGTGAATGCCTCCGTACGCGCGAGCAATGCGATTGACGTTTTAGCGGAGGTAATGGTTGTCGACCATTTAGCTACAGCGCTTCAGGATTGTCATTTAGTGTTTGGTACCAGTACGCGTATCCGCGAGCTTAACTGGGTTTCTTTAACGCCTCGAGTTGCGGCTGAAAAAATAGTTATTAACCCTAAGCAGAAGGTAGCAGTAGTCTTTGGGCGGGAACGATGTGGTCTTAGCAACAAAGAATTACAACAATGTCATTTTCAAATTAATATTCCAGCAAACCCGGATTATAGTTCCTTAAACTTAGCAGCCGCAGTACAAATTGTTTGTTATGAGTTACGCATGGCTTTTTTACATGAAACTAAACTTGAGGAAAAAAGCATCCAGTTGGCAGATGTCAGAGAACAAGAATATTTTTACCGACACTTACAAGATCTACTTAATAAGATTGAATTCTTAAAACCGATTCGCAGTCAGCAAATTATGGATAGATTACGTCGGTTATTCAGCCGATCTGAATTAGATATTAATGAAGTCAAAATTTTACGAGGAATTTTGAGCACGATTGAAAAAAAATTAGCTTCTAAGCCATAAATTTATCTATTTCATGAATAATCAATTTAATTGTCAACTGATCAAATCTAGCAAAGGTTCT
The DNA here is from genome assembly GCA_036781465.1 of Candidatus Aquirickettsiella sp. Lineage (GTDB taxonomy): Bacteria > Pseudomonadota > Gammaproteobacteria > Diplorickettsiales > Diplorickettsiaceae > Aquirickettsiella. The sequence goes on along the minus strand of DAIQAW010000026.1, from coordinate 6,164 downwards.
CATGCACGCATCACTAAACTAACCACCGCGCATGGGAGTGTATTAACCCCTGCTTTTATGCCAGTTGGGACACGTGCTTTTGTTAATCATATGACGCCTTATGATCTTAAAGGTGTGGGTTCGCAAATTATTTTAGGTGGCAATACCTATCATATGTTACTTAATCCTGGTATGGATATTATCTTAGCGAGTGGTGGAATGCATCGCTTAATGGCTTGGGAAGGGCCAATGTTGACTGATAGCGGTGGTTTTCAAGTATTTAGTTTATCTAAAAATGCCAAAATTTGTCGGATTGATGCGGATGGGGCACATTTTAAACATCCTATTACCGGAAAGGTGATCCATTTGACGCCGAAAAGTTCTATCGAAGCCCAAAGAATTATTGGTGCCGATATCATCATGGCGTTTGATGAATGTACTCCTGAAAATGGGGGTAGAGATGCCGCTTTAGCGGCGATGGATCGTACGCATCGTTGGTTATTAGCTTCAAAAGAAGCTCATCTCGCTGCAAATTCTGTTTATAATCATCAACAAGCTTTATTTGGAATTATTCAAGGTGGAAGTTTTAGAGATCTTCGCGAATTGAGTACGCAATTTATTTTAGACGCACAACTGGATGGTATTGCTATTGGTGGAGAAGTTATTGGTTTTGATATGCAAAAAACTACAGAAGTGATCGATTGGATTCGACCATTATTACCGGAAAATAAAGTTCGTTATACCATGGGCGTTGGGTTGAATCCGCAAGATTTGATTGATGTGGCGGCCAAAGGAATTGATTTATTCGATTGTGTTGCTCCAACGCGTAATGCACGACATGGCGCGCTTTATCACGGAAATATTATCAAAAAAGGGAATTGGTTAGAATTTATCAGTGAAAAAGATCAAGCAAGAATTTTGATTAAAAAATCTATTTATGCAAAAGATGAAAACCCTATTTTAGCGGGGTGTTTATGCTATACTTGTCGGTATTTTACTCGGGCCTATTTACATTTTTTATTTAAACAAGGATCGTCTCTTTATAACCAGCTGGCATGCATTCATAACATACACATCATGCACAATGTTTGCGAACAAATTCGACGCTTAATCTTTGATGAATAAAGGACTAAAATTTTTTTTTTAATGGATTGCCAGCGGTAATTTTTTAGCGTTGTCTGCGAAATAACATCGTTACAAATGCAATGATGGCTAATATGATGAATATAAAAAAGATGATTTTTGCAACACCTGCCGCTACGGCAAAAACACCGGTAAACCCAATAATGGCTGCAATGATTGCAATAGCTAGAAAGATAAATGCCCACGCTAACATAATATTTCTCCTCTATTTAAATTGGCTTAAGCTTTAAGGTTAGTTGATGAATCCAGTAGTCGCAAGTGGCGGTATGCATTCTTAGAAAAGTGTCGCCATATTTTGCTCGTTTTGACACCAGGAGTATAAAATATGTCTATAAACGAATCACAGATGATAGATACTATCTCGAAAGAAATCAAAGTTTATCCCCCGTCAAAAAAATTTTCTGATCAGGCTATGATTAAATCGATGGCTCAATATGACGAAATTTACCGCTATTCCATGGAGCAGCCCGAACAATTTTGGGCGAACATTGCCGGTGAATTACATTGGATGCAAGCTTGGAAAAAGGTATTAATTTGGGAGGAACCGTATTCAAAATGGTTTGAAGGAGGTAAAACCAATCTAGCCTATAATTGTCTCGATCGACATCTTGAACACTATGGCGAAAAAACCGCATTGCTTTGGCAGGGAGAGCCGGAAGAAACACGTCAATTTACTTATAAGGAATTACATCAAGCAGTTTGTCAATTTGCTAATGGTTTGAAAAAGCTAGGTGTAAAAAGAGGTGATTGTATCACGCTGTATATGCCTTTGATACCAGAGCTTATTATTGCCATATTAGCTTGTGCGCGTTTAGGGAGCATTCATAATGTGGTGTTTGGCGGCTATTCGGTATTAGCCTTAGAAGCGCGAATTCAAGATTCAAAATCTAAATTTGTGATTACTGCAGATGGTGGTTATCGACGTGGAAAAATTATTCCACTTAAAAAGGTTATGGATGAAGCATTACTCAGTTGCCCGTTGGTAGAAAAAGTTATTATTTATCAAAGAGCTCATGTTGAAATTACTTTAAAAGCAGAGCGTGATGTTTGGTGGCATGATGTGATAGCAGGGCTTGATGAAAACTGTCCTGCAGAATCTATGGATAGCGAAGATACGCTTTTTATTCTTTATACTTCAGGTTCTACCGGAGAACCGAAAGGGATTTTTCATACAACTGCCGGTTATATGGTGGGTGCTTATTATACTTCTAAGACAGTTTTCGATTTAAAACCGGAAGATGTTTACTGGTGTACTGCTGATGTGGGTTGGATCACCGGCCATACCTATGTTGTTTATGGGCCGTTACTGAATGCAGCGACAGTACTGATCTATGAAGGGGCTCCTGACTGGCCTAAACCGGATCGTTTCTGGCAGCTCATCGAATCTTACCAAGTCAGCATTTTTTATACAGCTCCAACCGCGATACGTTCTTTTATGAAATGGGGGGATGAATGGCTAGACAAAAAAGATTTATCGAGCTTAAGACTTTTAGGCAGTGTTGGTGAGCCCTTAAATCCAGAAGCTTGGATTTGGTATTTTGAAAAAATTGGTAGCGAAAAGTGCCCTATTGTTGATACTTGGTGGCAAACGGAAACGGGGTCGATTATGATTGCGCCAGTTCCTGGAGCAATGCCAACTAAACCAGGTTCTGTAACAAAACCATTACCGGGTGTGGTAGTTGATATTGTAGATCCAGCGACGGGACTTAGAGTAGAGCAAGGAAAAGGAGGTGCTTTAGTCATTCGGCGACCTTGGCCGAGTATGTTACGTGGCATTTGGAATGATCCAAAAAGATATGAAGAACAATATTGGAGTAAAGTTCCCCATGCTTACTTTTCTGGAGATAATGCACATTATGACACACAAAATTACATTTGGATTATGGGACGTACTGATGATGTGATCAAAGTTTCAGGACATCGTTTAGGGTCAGCAGAAATTGAAGCGGCGTTAGATAGTTATCCTGCGGTTGCCGAATCTGCAGTAGTCCCTATTCCAGATAAAACTACCGGGCAGGCCATCGTTGCTTTTGTTGTATTAAATGATATTGAAAAACCAACGACAACATTAAAAACAAATATTATGAATCAAGTTCGAAGTACTATTGGTGCTTTAGCATTACCAAAGCGTTTAATTTTTACTGTTGCCTTACCAAAAACGCGTTCTGGAAAAATTATGCGTCGCTTATTACAAGACATCGCTGTGAATCGTCAAATTGAACAGGACACATCAACACTAGAAGATTTCTCAGTTCTAAAACAATTACAGGAACAACAAAAACGACAAAACGGAGAATCGAATAGCCATTATGCAGAATAAAAATATCATCATTATTCCAGCGCGTTATCAATCCAGTCGTTTTCCAGGGAAGCCTTTAGCGTTGATTAAAGGCCATAGTTTGATTTATCGAGTTTGGTCTATTGCAAAAACTATTCAAGGGGTGGATGAAGTCTATATTGCAACGGATCATGTCGATATACAAATACACGCTTTAGGTTTTGGTGCTAAAGTCCTGATGACTGAAGAATGTAATAATGGCACCGAACGTATTTTTTCCGCAATTGCTTTATTAACAAATAAACCGGAAATTATTTTAAATTTGCAGGGAGATGCCGTATTAACCCCACCTTGGGTTATCCAAGCATTAATCGATGCGATGATTAATAATTCACAATTAGAAATAACAACACCAGCAACTTTAATTGACACAAAGCAATATTCTCTTATGCAAAAGGCTAAATTAAAAGGTGAGGTGGGAGGTACAATGGTTGTATGTGATAAAGACTTAAATGCTATGTATTTTTCTAAAAGTATGATTCCCTATTTAAGAGATACGCAAATTCCGTCGCCACCCCTTTATCGGCATATTGGACTGTATGCTTATCGTTATTCAGCACTCGAAAAATATATTTCATTATCCCCCACATCTTTAGAAAAATTAGAAGGCCTAGAACAATTACGAATATTGGAAAATGGCAAACCGATTCGGGTGATATTAGTAGATTATAAAGGACATACCCACGCTTCGATTGATAGTCCAGAAGATGTTATTAGAGTTGAACAATTAATAGAAACAGAAGGCGAATTAGTAACATTGTAGTAGAAATGACATGAAAATTATTTTATCTCGTCATGGTAATACCTTTTCTGCAAGTGATCCGGTGGTTTGGGTGGGTGCTACACAAGATTTACCTCTCGTAGACTCAGGTATATTGCAAGCCAAATGCTTGGCGCAAACATTGCAGAAAGCAAAGATACATCTTAAGGCAGTGTATTGTGGTCCTTTAAAAAGAACACGTGATTATGCGGCCGTAGTTTTAGAACAATTACATTCTTCTTTAAAACCAATTATAGATGCGCGTTTAAATGAGATTGATTATGGAAATTGGGCCGGTCTTAGTAATACACAAATTCAAGAAATGGATGAAGGCGATGGATTGGCTGCTTGGGAAAATTTAAGTGTTTGGCCTAAAATTGCCTGTTGGTCAGGATCACCAACAAAAATGATCAAAGAAGTTAAAACGTTTAGCAAAGCATTAGTTGCTCAATATGATCCAGCAGATACTATTTTAATAATTACCAGTAATGGTCGGTTACGTTATTTTTTAAAACTTATTCCGGGTCTTTTTGAACAACATGTGCGGAATAAAGAATTTAAAGTGACTACCGGAAATATATGCTTGTTAACTTATGAGAATAGAAAATGGCAAATAAAATTTTGGAATAAAAAACCTGAATATTTATTAAATTTGCCATTAAGCTAAAATTAGTTAAAATGCTCAAATAATATTACAACAAAGCATAGACTTAGGTTCCTGAGGTGCTTGTTGTTCAAGTTGTGGTCTAAAGAAAAAAATACGTTTGCCATCTCCCTTTTCGGGATATTTTGGAAAAGTTTGTTTACCAAAACCTTCAATACGTGGCATATCTCGATTAAAACCTAAACCGATTATTTTTTGTTGATTTTTATCATCAATGACCAAAACGGTATGTCCACCTTTTCCAAAGCCTTTCATTTCAGGATCTGTATTGATATCAAAACTGCGTGTAGCCCAAATGTCACCAGGTTGAACTTCACTAGCTTCGATAACTTCATAATTATCGATAAGTAATTTACCTATCTTAGAGTTTTCCCAAACTTGATCACTAGGATAACCCTTACGTTGATATTGCCAACGTTTCCAAAGATCAGCAGTGGACATTTGATCAATTTTTAGAGTTAACTTTCCAATAAAAGAAGAACAATCTTCAGGCCCATTTGGTTTTCCTAATGCTTTGGGAGGTTGATAAGGATACCTGGATTCATTACGGTAGCCGCCGAATGCATAGCCACTATGGATAAATGCTAATCCCTTAGAAGTTATATCATCCTTATAAAAGTAAGTGCATTGAGTAAAATCAGTATCACCTACTTTAATGTTCTCTGGAATTAAGTTTTCGGGTAAGGGAGTAACATGAGCATTAGGTGTTTGATCAATCCAGTACACTTTATCAAAGTTTATCTCACTTAGAGTTTTTTTATCTGTGCTTACTAAATAAGTAATAAAAAGAGCGTTTTTAAAAAAACTGGACTTAGAGGTGCCGTAGATCACGGGATCGTTGTTTGCAATAATAGTTACATCTTCTTTATGAGTTTTAATTTGATAATTATTTAGCTCAGTATCATCTTCTATACTTTTAATAAATTGATCAAACTTCGAATCGATGAAAGATGTAGTGCCCTCTAAAATTTCCGTCATTTTATTGGTTTTTAAAGACCATGTAGCTTCTGTTCCAGATGCATAATTTTTTAAGGAATCATTAAGCGCTTGGATAAGCCCTTTATCAAGTTCTATTTTGTCTAGAATAGATTTTTTGAGGCTCTCCCGTTTATCAGTAGGTAGATTTTTTAAAATTGTACGCAGTTCATCTTTAAATTTAAGAAGTTCTTGTTGAGTTGCATCTCTAAATTTCCATTCCCATTGCAAGGCATTTTCTTTAAGATTTTTCATTCTATAATGCTCCATTTTATTTATTGATTAAGCTGCATTTAGTTTATTAC
>DAIQAW010000025.1:0-8866 GCA_036781465.1 Candidatus Aquirickettsiella sp. | reverse complement strand
AAAGAAAAGCGGAAATTCAAGCTAAACTTCTCTCCCAACAGAAGCAACCATTGATGGGCAATGCCAGGTAAAAACCGTACAGGAACGGGTAAAAATGTTTCAGGCATAGGAAAAAAACCAAATAAATACAACGATAGCAACGCCTATCCATAGTGCAGCCTTTTAAATAATCCTTATTGTGTTAAATAGGTATTCCTTTCATGCTATGCACAATATCACTTTATTTAGCGTCAATTCCCATTATTTTTTCTTTAAGTTTTTTTAATTGATCGCGCACTTCAGCTGCTTCTTCAAACTGCAAGTTTTTTGCGTAATTAAACATTTCGCGTTCTAATTGTTTTATTTTTTTGGCAAGTTCCTCTGGAGATAAAGCCGCATAATAAGCTTGCTCTTCAGCCACTTTTAACAAATGTTGTTTATTCGTTGCAACATCGGATCGCGCGCCCTCAAGAATATCATGTACCGCTTTTGCGATTCCTTTAGGAGTAATGTGATGTTTTTTATTAAAAGCTAGCTGCTTAGTACGACGTCTCTCAGTTTCAGTTATTGCTTTTTGCATCGAGCCGGTTATTTTATCCGCATATAGAATTGCTCGACCGTTGATATGTCGGGCTGCGCGACCTATCGTTTGAATTAAAGAACGTTCGGAACGTAAAAATCCTTCTTTATCCGCATCCAGGATTGCAACCAGTGCAACCTCTGGCATATCCAATCCTTCGCGCAGTAAATTAATTCCAACCAAAACATCAAATTTACCTAAGCGCAAATCACGAATAATTTCGACTCGCTCGACCGTATCAATATCTGAATGCAGATAACGTACTTTCACCCCATGTTCAGCAAGATATTCTGTTAAGTCTTCAGATAAACGTTTTGTTAAGGTTGTAACTAAAACACGTTCGTTTTTTGCAACACAATGATTAATCTCAGAAAGTAAATCATCAACTTGTGTCGCAACAGGTCTTACTTCAAGCAAAGGATCAACTAAGCCTGTAGGCCTGATGACTTGTTCTACTACTGCACCTGAGTGTTCAAGTTCATAAATACTCGGCGTTGCAGAAACATAAATAGTCTGAAAGGCTAAATCAGAAAACTCTTGGAACTGTAAGGGCCTATTATCTAAAGCAGAAGGTAAACGAAAACCATACTCGACTAAAGTTTCTTTTCGAGAGCGATCGCCTTTATACATCGCACCCAATTGTGGAACTGTAACGTGGGATTCATCAATCACCAACAATGCATCTTTCGGCAAATAATCCATTAAAGTAGGCGGCGGTTGTCCTGCATCGCGACCTGATAAATACCGGGAATAATTTTCTATTCCATTACAATATCCTAATTCTAAAAGCATCTCGATATCAAAACGTGTGCGCTGCTCTAAACGTTGCAATTCTACTAATTTATTAGCCGTTTGTAGTTGCGCCAAACGTTCTTGTAATTCAATTTTAATTGATTCAACGGCATTTAAAATTTTATCTCGTGGCGTCACATAATGAGTTTTTGGATAGATAGTTAGACGCGGTACTCGTCTAAGTAATTCGCCAGTTAACGGATCAAAATAACTAAGATGCTCTATTGTGTCATCCAGTAATTCAATACGTACCGCTTCTTCTGCTGACTCCGCAGGATAAACATCAATTACATCACCCCGTACACGGTAAGTAGCACGACGAAAATCCATGTCGTTACGACTATATTGTAGCTCAGTCAAACGTCTTAAAATAAAACGTTGATCGATTTGATCGCCGCGGCGCATATGCAACATCATATCAATGTAAGTATTAGGATCACCTAAACCATAAATAGCCGATACTGTTGCAACAATCACCACATCTCGACGTTCTAACAATGATTTAGTAGCCGATAAACGCATTTGCTCGATATGTTCGTTAACCGCCGCATCCTTTTCAATAAAAGTATCTGTCGTCGGAACATAGGCCTCAGGTTGATAATAATCATAATAAGAAACAAAATATTCCACTGCATTATGCGGAAAAAAACTTCGCATCTCACCATACAACTGCGCTGCTAAGGTTTTATTAGGCGCCAAAATCAGAACCGGACGCTGAATTTTTTGCATGACATGTGCCATACTAAATGTTTTACCCGAACCGGTTACACCCAACAATGTTTGGTAGGCCAAACCCGCTTCCAATCCATGAATCAACTCTTTAATTGCTGTGGGCTGATCACCTGCAGGTTTAAAGTTTGAAATTAATTCTAATGTTTTAGGCATGTTGCCAAAAATCCAATTGCTGTAAGTGATTTCCTAGATTGCACCATCGCCTCTCCTCGCAATGAGGAGTAAGCTATATCCAGAAACAGACTTGCTTTATTATTAATCTCTCGTCGATAATAAAGACCCTATTAGCACCAGTTTAGCTTAAGTAGACCTAATATATGCATATAAATCTATCACATCGAGTTTCTCAAATTAAACCTTCACCTACTTTAAGTCTGTCTGCAGCAGCTAATCGACTTAAAGTCAGCGGTAAACCTATCATTAATCTAACCGTAGGGGAACCTGATTTTGATACTCCAGAATCCATTAAACAAGCGGCTCGTCTCGCTTTAGATGAAGGGTTTACTAAATACACTGCAGTGGATGGTATGTTACGTTTAAAACAAGCCGTCGTTGATAAATTTAAACATGAAAACCATCTGAATTACCCATTAGATCAGGTAATAGTTTCTAGTGGTGCTAAACAATCCATTTATAATTGTATGCAAGCTTTATTAAATCCAGGTGACGAAGTTATTATCCCCGCACCCTATTGGGTTTCCTATCCAGATATGGCATTACTCGCAGAAGCAAAGCCAGTTTTTATCTCCAGTTCTATTGAGTCTTGCTTAAAAATTACACCCCAACAATTGGAAGCTGCAATTAATGAAAAAACTCGGCTTTTTATAATTAATAGTCCTTCTAACCCTACTGGAATGGTCTATACCCACGCAGAACTCGATGCACTGGCTAAAGTTTTATTACGTCATCCATCCGTATTTATACTTACTGATGACATTTATGAGCATATTTATTGGGATAATGCACCTTTCAAAAATATTCTCAATGTATGTCCGGAATTATATGATAGAACATTGGTCTTAAACGGCTGTTCAAAGGCTTATGCAATGACGGGCTGGCGAATTGGTTATGCAGCTGGACCTAAAGAAGTCATACTCGCCATGTCCAATATACAATCACAAAGTACATCTAATCCTAATTCTATTGCCCAATTTGCAGCTATCGCTGCTTTAACTGGTAACCAAAATTGCGTGCAAGCAATGAATCAGATTTATCATCAACGCCATACATTTTTTTCAGAGGGACTAAATCAAATTCCTGGTGTACATTGCTTATTTGCACAAGGAGCTTTTTATAGTTTCCCTTCGTTTCATGCCTTTATTGGAAACGATAAAAAGTTTGCCTCTGATCATGAATTAGCTAATTACTTGCTTAATAGTGCGAACGTCGCTACCGTTCCTGGTTCAGCTTTTGGTGCACCGGGTTATTTGCGTCTTTCTTATGCACTTGATAATACCCACCTAGAAAAAGCATTAGTCCAATTAAAAACTGCGTTAATGCATCTGGCTTAAAGGTCTCGCATTATTTACAACATTTAATGGTGCATCAACCACAACACCCCGTGTTTCTTTAACAAAGACAGCCAATATAGCAGCAATAACAAATGCAAAAGGAATAATTGTCAACGCATGTTGGAAGCTTTCTATCGAAAAAGCCATTAAATTACCTCTAACGTGCGTACCTGTTAGTACATCTAAGGCTTTACCAATTAAAGGTTCAGATAAAGCTCCACCCATCATAACCAGCAAATTGGTAACAGCAATCGCGGTGCCTGCCAATCCCTGAACATTCAACTCTCTAGCAATCGGAAAAACAATAATTTGTGCAGAACTACAAAGACCAAAGCTAAATAGTAGAAGTCCAAGAAAATGGCGAGAAATAAAAGGAAAATAAATTAATAAAGTAAACAAACCCGCACCTAATAAAGCACCGAAAATAATGGGACGACGTCGATTTCCTATTTTATCAGAAATCCAACCTACTAGAGGACTTCCGATAGCCCATCCTAAAAAAATAAATGAAATATTAAGTGCTGCGGTTGAATTAGATAAACCATAGGTTCGAATCAAGTAAGGAATTCCCCAAACTTCAGCAAATGCTGACAGCGATAAATATAAAAGGCTTCCGATGACCCCTACTAACCACATTTGCGGATTTTTACATAATTTTAACACGGCTTGGAAGAAAGCTTTATAAGTAAGCGCTGAGATAGCAGATTCCTCTGCGCTTTTCATGCCATTGCTTTCGGGGATGACATACCATAAACATACCGTGAGTAATAAGCCTACGGTTGCAGCAATATAGAGTGTTACATTAGATCCTACAGAAAATACGAGCTTAGATAAAATAATATCACCCGTCATTGCACCTATCATTCCAAGAGACGTTGCCATACCAGCAATGAATGCAAAGCGTGAAGGCGGAAACCATATTGCCGCCAACTTTAATACGCCTACAAAAGCAAATGCAGAACCAAATCCCACTAAGAAACGACCCACTTGTGCAGTGGACAGATAATGATGAGCAAATAAGTAAGTACCTATAGCACAAACTAAACATGCAAAAGCTAGTAATTTTCGAGGACCAAACCTATCCATCATCATGCCTACGGGTAATTGCATCGGCGTATAAGCGTAGTAGTAGAAAGCAACTAAATTTCCAAATGCTACGCCACTGATATTGAACATTTTTAGTAAATCTTCTGTCATCACACTCGGCAAGATTCGCAAAAAATATTCATAACAGTAAAAAAAAGCCCCTAAGCCACATACTAACCAGGGAAAAAGGTCAATACGTTTTCTCGGCATAAAATCATACCCCTTAGAAAAATATAAATGAGTATTGGCCTGCGAATTGAAAATTAAAGATTAATTAAGCAAGCCACCAAAGTTGGATTTAATTAAGCAGCTTCTGCTGGGTCAGCCATATCGGTGACCTTAAGAGTACGTTTACCGTATTTTTGTTTAAATTTATCAACACGACCACTGGTATCAACAATTTTTTGTTTACCCGTGTAAAAAGGATGACATTTTGAACATACTTCTATAGTAAGAGCGGGCTCACCTAGAGTAGAACGAGTCTTGAAACTATTCCCGCAACTACAGGTAACTGTAACTGTGTTATAGGCTGGATGGATATCTTGCTGCATAATAATTTTTATATCCCTTGAATATAATGAGCCCGGCATTATAACAGAACAAATTATAAAACGAAATTTTTAGCAGAGAAGCTACACTAAAAACTCTATTTTTATTAGAAATAATGTAAGTTATTTTAGTACAATGCTGATATTTAACATACATTGTTGTCCACAATAAAAGCCTATAAGCTAAGCAAAAAATTATCCCTAACAAAATTAATGCGACAAGGAGTGTTTAATTGAAAACTTCATCCATTTTAACTAAAAAAAATTGTCTTTTTTTTCTATATGCCATTTTAATACTAATTAACTGGGTTCCAGCAAACAGCTTTGCCACAACCCATGGCTTACAACTTTCCTATGGAACAGGGGATCCTGATCATTTAAAAGGATATCGACTCGCTATTCAGCAATTTTGGCCATGGGTAGTTTTTGCTAAATCCCGCTTGAATTTAACTGGTTACTGGGATCTTAGCTATGCCAATTGGCATACTAGTCCACCTCTTGCTAATCAGCCTCGTTCTATTAGTATTTTGTCCATATCGCCACTCATCCGCTTACAAAGCCGTGAAAATTGGCTGTTATCTGCCCAAGCTTATCTCGAACTAGGAATTGGCGCGAGCTGGCTCTCTAATAATCAATTAGGCCATCGAAATCTGGGGGGTCAATTTGCTTTTCAAGATTTAATGGGCTTGGGTTTACGGTGGCGAAAAAGCACAGCAACAGCCTGGTCATTCAGTTATCACTATCTACATTATTCGAACGCCAGTCTATTCCCCCCCAATCAAGGCATCGATGTGAAACATTTATTTACGCTAGGCTATGAGTTTTAAGGCTTATTAAAAACCTGTACAAGCGAGTCGCTATGCTCACGAAAAATTTCGGCCGTCATGCCCCCGAAATTTGTTCGCATCACGCGACTATTATTAGGCCGCGACCGTCCTGCGTCCGACGCGCACTCATCCCTAATGGGATTCATGCCCGCGTCTCCCACAATGACTTGACGGCGTGAGGCGTTTCCTGCTTCGCCCGTCAACGCGCGCCTATCGCGGGCTCCTTGACTTCGCACTTTGTGCTCTCCATGTCTCGTCGAAGGTTTTTTAAAAAACTATATTGTAAAATATCATGATCATCTTATACTGCACACAAGCTGCCTCAACATGCCTACCCAATATCGTCCTTACAAAAAGACGCCAATGAACTAGGGTTCTTTTTTTTAAGAGGCTATAAAGTAATGGCCAAAAGTAAATTATCATCTACACATTCACCCATTGAGCATCAAGCACTGCGTCTTTTCACAGAAAAAGCCTATCTTGATTACTCTATGTATGTCATTCTTGACCGAGCCTTACCACATATTGGTGATGGTCTAAAACCTGTACAGCGACGTATTATTTATGCCATGTCTGAATTAGGTTTAACCGCACTCGCAAAATATAAAAAATCAGCACGTACAGTCGGTGATGTTTTAGGTAAGTTTCATCCTCATGGTGATGGCCCCTGTTATGAAGCCATGGTATTAATGGCACAAGATTTTTCTTATCGTTACCCTCTTATTGATGGACAGGGGAACTGGGGTTCTCAAGATGATCCCAAATCTTTTGCCGCCATGCGTTATACTGAATCACGCCTAACTCGTTATGCTCAAGCCTTGCTCAACGAACTATCAGATGGAACGGTTGATTGGGTACCTAATTTTGATGCTACTCTGGAAGAGCCTAAACTATTACCCGCGCGCTTACCTAATATTTTATTAAATGGTGGATCGGGTATTGCAGTCGGCATGGCCACGGATATCCCTGCACATAACCTTAATGAAGTAGTAAACGCTTGTATTCATTTGTTAGACGAACCCGATACCACTTTGGCAGAGCTTTGTGAGCTGGTCATCGGACCCGATTTTCCTTCTGCAGCAGAAATAATTACTCCTCGTGCTGAGATTTGCAATATTTATTCACAAGGCCAAGGTGTCATTCGAGCGCGTGCTGTTTACACAGAAGAAAAAAACCAAATTGTTATTACCGATCTTCCTTATCAAGTCTCTGGCGCGAAAATTATTGAACAGATTGCTGAACAAATTCGCGATAAGAAATTACCACTGATAGAAGATTTACGTGATGAATCAGATCATGAAAACCCAACGCGACTTGTGATTGTACCCCGATCGAATCGGGTTGATACTGAAACCTTGATGACACATTTATTTGCAACAACAGATTTAGAACGCAGTTATCGTATTAATCTTAATATGATAGGTCTTGATGGACGGCCTAAGGTAAAAAATCTGCTCGTCATATTACAAGAATGGCTAGAATACCGACAAGCTACCGTAAGAAAACGTTTAGAGTTTCACCTAAATAAAATTTTGCATCGACTTCATCTTTTAGAAGGCTTTTTGATTGTCTATTTGCATATCGATGAAGTCATAAAAATTATACGACAATACGATGATCCAAAAGTTCGGTTAATGAAACGTTTTAAATTGAGTGAGACTCAAGCCGATGCCATTTTAGAAATCCGTTTACGCCAACTCGCTAAATTAGAAGAAATTAAATTGCAAACGGAACAAGGAAACTTGATCACAGAACGTGACAAAATCCAGAAAATTTTATCTTCTAAGGCTCAATTGAAACGGCTTATTCGAGCAGAATTACTAGAAGATGCCAAGTTGTATGGTGATCCTCGTAAATCACCCTTGGTTGAACGTAGTGCTGCACAAGCCCTACAAAAAACCGAAATAATTCCTTCTGAGCCCATGACAGTCATCTTATCGACTCGAGGTTGGATCCGCGCGGCAAAAGGTCATGATTTTGATGTTAGTGGTTTAACTTTTAAAGCGGGTGATTCTTTAAAAGCGACTGTGCTTGGGCGCAGTAATCAATTAATTGCTTTTATTGATTCAACGGGACGTAGTTATTCAACATCGATACATACGCTTCCTTCGGCACGTAGTTCCGGAGAACCATTAACAAGTCGCTTTAATCTTCCGTCAGAAGCAAATTTTGCAGGTATGATAACCGGAGATCCTGAGCAGTCTGTGTTAGTCAGCGCTGATGCGGGTTATGGATTTATTACACAATTATCTGAGTTGTATTCTAAAAATCGTAATGGCAAAGCATTGTTAAAATTGTCTCCTCATGCGCATGTTCTACCTCTATTAACGGTTAATCACATTGACTCCTGTTATGTTGCCTTGGCTACGAATACAGGGTATTTATTAATTATATCTGCACAAGAATTACCAATATTAGCGCGCGGTAAAGGCAATAAAATGATACAAATTCCTCCAAAAAAACTTGAACTACGTGAAGAATTTATAAGTAAAATCGTAATTTTACCGACAAAAAATAATAAGTTGATGTTAATTTCAGGAAAAAAACAATTGATCTTGAAAGGTTCGGATTTGGCAAATTATATCGGAAAAAGAGGTCAACGCGGCCACAAATTACCACGCGGTTTGCAAAAATTAGACGCATTAATAGTCGACTTAACTTGATTTAATGGTTAATTATAATAATGAATAAAAATATAAATTATTGTTGGTTTTTTTTACTTGCTACTTTTTGGAGTGGTTCATTTGTTGGTATTAAAGCCGTGGTATTACACGTTCCTCCTTTCTTTGGGGCAATGCTACGTGTAGGTTT
>DAIQAW010000024.1:2793-8916 GCA_036781465.1 Candidatus Aquirickettsiella sp. | reverse complement strand
ATTTTAAATATTTCGAATAAAAAATTTTTGCAAAAAAATGAAAATATAATTCTTTTCCCATGCCAAGCTTATTACAAGCTTATAGATAAAAATTATAATCATAATCTTCAACAAACCATTTTTACCTTACAAATTACTCGTGTTAACAAGTGTACACATAAAAGATTAACGGCATTAGACATTGTAAACAACCCCTTAATTTTAGAAAAACTTACACCGCCAGAAATTTATGATTTAGGCTATACCGTGGGTTCAGAAACTATACTTAGAGAAATACTTAATTTAGCTAGCCTTTAAAAAGGTTTTGTTTTAAAGATTTAATTATAAATAAAAATGCATCTACCCAAAAAATGCTGGTTTTTCAAGTAAAATACTTGAAATTAAAAATTTTGCCCTCATCTTGTCCATATTGACCTATTTACTATCACAAGAGGCATTGGATTTATGGCAACTATTCTTGAAAAACAGACATTAGGCTTTAATACAGAAAGTCCACAGTTATTAAACCTAATGATTGATAAAATTTATAAAAACAAGGAAATTTTTTTACGTGAGCTAATCTCCAATGCTCACGATGCTATAGAAAAATTACGATTCAAAGCCTTATCTAACCCGCATATTTATGAAGAAGATGCGGAACCTAAGATTACGATAGTCATAGATAAAGATAATCAAACCATCACATTGACTGATAATGGGATAGGTATGACTTACAATGAAGTTATATCAAATCTTGGCACCATCGCAAAATCAGGGACAAAAGAATTCTTAGACTCTTTAACTGGAGATGATAATAAAGATTCCCAACTTATTGGTCAATTTGGCGTTGGATTTTATGCTGCGTTTATGGTAGCTGATAAAGTCACGGTTAAGACCCGAGCAGCAGGGGAGTCTTCTGAAAAAGGAGTTTGTTGGGAATATAACCGTACCTCTGAATCTAATGGAAAATATACCATTGAATATATATCCAAATCTGAACGAGGCACTGAGATCATCTTGCATTTAAAAGAAAAAGAAACTGAATTTCTAGAAGATTGGCGTTTACGTAGCATTATTACTAAATATTCTGATCACATTACTTTGCCTATTAGTATGAAAAAGAATGTAGTCTCAAACGAAACTTCTTCTGATGTTAAAGAAAATAAGAATATCGAGAAAGAAACTGAAATTACTTGGGAGACAGTTAATCATGCTACTGCATTATGGACGCTTTCTAAAGACCAAATTATTGCTGAAGAATATAAGAAATTTTATAATCACCTCACTCATGACCAAAATGATCCCTTTACTTGGATTCATAACAAAATAGAAGGTAAACAAGAATATACTACTTTACTCTACATTCCCTTGCAGGCTGGTCCATTTGATTTTTGGAACCATGAGAAGCCTCGAGGCTTAAAACTCTATGTTAAACGCGTCTTTATTATGGATGACGCTGAACAGTTCCTACCTCGTTATCTACGATTCGTAAAAGGAATTATAGACAGCAATGATCTGCCACTCAATATTTCTCGAGAAGTTTTACAAAATAACAAGCAGATTGATAATATACGCTCGGCTATAACCAAACGAATTCTTGAAACCTTAATCTATCTTTCTAAAGAACAATCTGAAAAATATCTACAATTTTGGAAAGAATTTGGCAATATTTTAAAAGAAGGTTTAGCAGAAGATTTTGTCAATCGAGATCTATTAACTAAACTTTTAAGATTTAGTTCGACTAATTTAAATAATAACGCGCAAACGGTAAGCTTAGAAGATTATGTATCACGTATGAAGCCCCAGCAAGACAAAATTTACTATATTACTGCAGAAAATTTTGCCGCAGCAAGCCATAGTCCTAATTTAGAAATTTTTCGCGATAAAGGCATAGAAGTATTACTATTGCATGATCGTATCGATGAGTGGTTGGTTGCACATTTAACTGAATTTGACGGAAAAAATTTACAGTCTGTCGCAAAAGATTCTGATATTTCAGGAATTACTGAAGAAAAAAGTAAAGAGTTGCTAAAACAAAACGAAGATGAATTTCAATCTTTATTAAAACAGATTCAAGAGATACTCAAGGATAAAGTAAAAGAAGTTCGTATTTCAGCGCGTTTAACCAGTTCTCCTGCCTGTGTTGTCACTGAACAAAATGCATTGAGCAGTCAAATGCAACGTATTTTACAAGCCACAGGCCAAACTGTTCCTACTAGTAAACCCATATTAGAATTAAATACTCAACATAAATTAATTCAAGATTTAAAATACATACAAGATGACTCTCTATTGGCAGAATGGTCACATTTATTTTTAGAACAATCGATACTAGCTGAAGGTGGACACCTTGAAGACCCGGCTGGATTTGTGAAAAGATTAACTAATTTATTATTAATTAATAAAAATTAATTTGAAAATGCTAAAAGTCTCTCTTTTTATGAGAGACTTTTCATAACAATGTACTTAAGTAACCTAAACCGTAGACATGGTATTCTAAACTATCGTAGAATATAAGTGTTTGTCCGCATATAAAAATAACAACATTCTAGGTTTTTTATGACTTCTATTGTCTTGTCTAAGCATTTTTTCTTTATTACTGGACTATCACTTATTCTCGCTGCCTACATTTTTCAACAAGCTAATTGGATGAAAATAAAAGGCTTTCTTTATAATTTTATTAATCTGATTGGAGCTGGATTGCTTGTTTATGTTACTTTTCAACCCATGCAGATAGATTTTTTCATTTTTACAGCGCTATGGGCTTTCATAAGCTTGATAAGACTGTATAAAAGCTTTCGATAAAAATTCTTACCAGTTAAATAAAGTACCATCTAGTTTTCTATTAATGGGAAGATAAGCACGTTCGTAAGGATATTTTTCTGCCAACTTCTCATTAAAATCGATGCCCAAACCAGGCTGATCGCTAGGATATAAATAACCTTTATCAAAACTATAGTGATGTGGAAATACGTCGTTAGTTTTCTCGGTATGATGCATATATTCCTGTATACCAAAATTATTGATGGAAATATCGAAATGTAAAGCTGCCGCCATAGTGATAGGAGATACATCTGTAGGACCATGACATCCTGTTTTCACATGATAAATTTCAGCCATTGCCGCAATTTTTTTCAAATGTGAAATTCCGCCACCATGCACTACAGACATACGAATATAATCAATCAGCTGCTCAGTTAATAAAATATGCGTATCCCATATCGTATTAAAAACCTCACCCACTGCAAGGGGAGTTGTTGTATGTTGACGTATAATCCGAAAACTTTCTTGTAACTCTGCTGGCACCGTATCCTCTAACCAAAACAAATGATAAGGCTCTAATTCTTTGCCTAAACGAGCCGCTTCTATAGGCGTTAAGCGATGATGAGCATCATGAAGAAAATGAGGATCGTCACCATAAGTTTTACGTAATTCTTTAAACAATTTAGGAATGTAATTAAGATATTTTTCGGTAGACCATGCACATTCTTGAGGTAAACCTTTAGTTGCGGGTTCGTAATACATTTTATCTTTAGAAACACCGTAACTATTCGGTAAGCCAGGAACACCAGTCTGAGCCCGTACCGCTAAATAACCCATATCGATATATTTTTCAACTTGTTTGATGGTATCAATAATATCAATTCCATTGGCATGGCCATATACCATCACTCCTTGACGACTCTTTCCACCTAATAAATTATAAACGGGGGTATTTAACACTTTTCCTTTGATATCCCATAAAGCCATATCAATTGCTGCAATCGCAGCCATGGTGACAGGTCCGCGTCGCCAATAGGCACCACGATAAAAGAACTGCCAAATATCTTCGATTTGAGCAGGATCACGACCAATCAAACAAGGAATAAGATCTTCTAAATAAGCTTTAACTGCTAATTCTCGTCCATTTAAAGTTGCATCACCGAGGCCATATACACCCTCATCGGTAATTACCTTTAGTGTCACAAAATTACGATCTGGGCAGGTAACAAACACTTTGGCATCTTGAATTTTCATAATTAACCTCGAGGAGATCTAGCTTTTTATTTTCTTATGTTAATCTCAATAATTCAAATTTTTAGATTATTGAATAACCAAATCATTCAAACGGTTACGTCCAATGATTGGGTATTGTTCAACTTCATACACAGCACCACTAACCGGGGCGGACTGATCCGCAAGCCAAAATATAATGTGTGATGCTACATTATCTGGTGATAATAAATGGCCACTGGGCGCATATTTTTTGGGAATCCTTTCCTGCCAATCTTCTGGTAAACCCTCTGCCATTTTTAAACAAATTTCATTGTCAGTTGGCGTCCATCCCACATTGAGTTGATTAACTCGAATAAGTTCTGAACCTAAGCTATCAGCTAAGTTACGTGTCATCGTCATGAGTGCACCTTTTGAAGCAGAATAAATCAAAAGATCTGGCTGGCCAGTATAAGCATTCATAGAACCTATGTTTACAATTGTTCCACCGAATTTCTGTTTACGGAAGACTTCTACAGCAGCTTTACACAAAAGTAAGGGGGCGTAGAAATTAACTCGCATAATCTTTTCACAAAGTTCTAGATTAGCAGAATCAATATTATTTCGCGGATAAATACCCGCATTATTTACTAAACCGTCTAGTCGGCCAAATTTTTTTACTGTTTCTGTTATTAAATAAGTATAGGAATTTTCGTCCATCAAATCAGCCAATAGATAGCTACTTGACTCACCCAGCTCTTGAATTAATTTTTTAGCGCAATCTTTTTTACGTCCATGGATCATAACCTTAGCACCCTCAGCAACACAACGCCGAGCAGTTGCAGCGCCAATGCCATTAGTGGATCCAGTAATCAAAATAACCTTATTTTTTAACATATCTATATTCTCTAACGACATTTTATTTTGTAAGAAAAAAAGCAAAAGGTCTTTTTAAGGTGGTAAAGAATGAAGCGATGCGTAATGCAGCACCTAAGTCACGACTTCGTCGGCCTAAACGTAAATTATTTTCAATATGTTCTAGAGAGCAATTTTTGGTTTCTGGAACAATAAAGTAAATAAAAAACCAACCTAACCCGCATAGAAATGCGTATAACCAAAATGTATGACTTGTACCTATAAACTGAATTAAGGTCAAAAATGTCATTGACACCAGCATATTAAAACCCCAACTTGCCGAAATAGCTAAACTGGCGCCTACGCCTCGAATATTTAATGGAAAAATTTCTGAAATAATAAGCCACATTATTGGACCTAAGCTCATTGCAAAACTGGCAATATAAATCACCATACTCACCACAGCCACCCAACGTAATGACGTCAATGCAGGAAAGTAAAAAGCTGTTCCCAAAATAAGTAAACTAATAAACATCCCCAAAAGACCATAAAGTAATAAAGGACGGCGACCCCAACGATCAATGAGAGGTAAAGCAATAATAGTAAACAATACATTTATTATTCCGATACCTAAGGTTGCTAAAATAGCGTTGCTGGCATATTTAAACCCGGCCATTTGTAAAATGGTTGGTGCATAATAAATAATGGCATTAATTCCGGTGACTTGCTGAAAAAAACTTAATCCTAAGCTAATAAAAAGAATAGGGCGCAACCATTTCGCCAATAAAAGACGATGTGTTCCTTTTTCAACTTCTACAGTTTGGCGAATTTCATCAAACTCATTATTGATATTTTCCCCATGACGTAAACGCTGTAAAACTGCGCGGGCTTTTTGATCCCAGCCTTTCAAAATCATCCATCGAGGACTTTCTGGCAAATAAATAGTTCCTAATAATAAAATAATAGCTGGAACAACGCCTAAACCTAACATCCAGGGCCATTGCCCAGTAACAGAAAAGTAATAATTAATTAAATAAGAGAAAACGATTCCTATGGTAATCGCTAATTGATTTAAGGAAACTAACATACCCCGTATTCGTTTTGGAGCAATCTCTGCAAGGTAAAGAGGTGCGGTAAATGAACCTATACCTACCGCCATACCCAATATAATTCGACCTATCACTAAGGTAACTAAATTGGGTGAAAATGCAGTGACTAAAGAACCTACAATAAACGTGAGGGCGGTAAAAACTAGTACTTTACGTCGGCCAAATAAATCACTCATTCGTCCGCTTACACCTGAGCCAAGTAAAGCAC
>DAIQAW010000024.1:0-2783 GCA_036781465.1 Candidatus Aquirickettsiella sp. | reverse complement strand
AATAAAACAGCGCTGACAACCATTTCAATTTGAAAATTAGTTAAGAAAAAATCTTTTTTTATGAATAAAATAGCACCGGAAATAATTCCCGTATCATAACCAAATAACAATCCTGCTAAAGCTGCAAATCCCGAAATGGTATAAATTAACCAATTTGGGTTTGATATTTTTATCATAAAAAATAATCTCTTTTATGGCATTTATTCATCAGTACTTTACCCCTGTCACAACTAAAAGCAAGTCAAACGCTTAAAAAATGTAATTTAATCGGCCAATTGTCAGTAATTTTATTATAGATTATTTCGAAGTTTCGACTTATTCTTTAGCCTAAATAACTAGGCTCAGGCAATCCTTTAATATTTGTTTCTACAGCGAAAAGCATCCCTGATTGGGGAGCGTCAGTTAGCTGGGTTGCGGTTAAGCCTATAGAGGCAGACGTAATAAATAAAGTTGTTAAATCTGGCCCGCCAAAACAACAACTTGTTGGCCTAGGTATTGGCATAGGGATAACACTATCGATCTCACCAGTAGGAGCATAACGGGTAATTTGCCAACCATCCCAATGACAACTCCAAAGATAACCTTGGCTATCAACAGTAAGCCCATCGGGAAATCCTTCTTCCTTGGGAATTTGTGCAAATACACGCATTTCACCCAAACTTCCATCCTTGCGATCAAATTCATATTGATAAATTTGTCGGGCAGGCGAGTCACAGATATACATTAGATTATTCTCTAAATTCCAAGCAATCCCATTACTCACTGTAAACCCATTTAGCATCTGCTTTACATCTCCATGATTTAAACAATACAAAGCAGCAATCGGTTGTTGTTCGGCGATATCTTTAGTACCAGCCCAAAATCTTCCTTGTCTATCACATTTCCCATCGTTAAACATAACATTTTTTACTTCTTGTAATGGGAAAGCAATGTTCTGTGTTGTACCTGTCATTGTATCAATAGTCACAAAACGATCACTTAAAGCGGCTACTAATCCACCTTTAGAGCACCAAGCGATTGAACCAATTTCACTAGGCATAGCAAATTTATCTAAACTTTTATCTTGATTTAAACGATATAAGGTCGCAGCTACAATATCTACCCAATACAGGCATTTTTCTAGGGGATGCCAAAGCGGCCCTTCGCCTAATACCATAATCTGTTGACAGACTACACTAATCTTCATAAATTCTTACCAAGTTAATCGATAGATGGTTTCGTGTTGATATTTATCGCCTGGTAATAAAAAAGGCGAAGGAAACTTTGGGTATTTAACCGCACCAGGAAAATTTTGTGTTTCCATGCAAAAAGCTCCATAGCGTTGTGTGTGCAAACTTGAACTAATCGGATAATCTTTCAAGCTATTGCTGGTATAGAATTGTAAACCTGGTTGTGTGGTAAACACTTCAAGTATACGTCCACTTATTGGTTCTTTAATTTTTGCAACAAATTGGGATTGATGCTTCATTACAGAAGATAATATATAACAAAGATCGTAACCGCCAATAGCAATTTCTTTAATTCGCTCACCGATTTGATGAGGCTCACGAAAATCGAATGGAGTACCTTTAACTTCTGCTATTTTGCCCGTAGGAAGTAAATCTTTATCCGTAACTACATAACAATCGGAAAAAATTTGCACTATATGATCTAATACGATCCCATTGCCTGCTCCAGCTAAATTCCAATAGGCATGGTTAGTCAAATCAACTGGTGTGGCTTGATCAGTTTCGGCTTGAAAGCTAATCTTTAATTCGTTATTCAGCGTTAAAGTATAAGTCACTTTAATGTCGAGATTTCCAGGATATCCTTGATCACCATCAGGACTTAGATAAAAAAAACTGACACTTGTTTGATCTCCTAAATTTGCAACTTCCGCTCGCCAAACCTTTTTATCCAATCCTTCTTCTCCTCCATGTAAATGATGAGAAAAATTTTTATTTTTACTTAAAAAATAGTCTTTTTTTTGATATTTAAAATGTGCATTACTAATACGATTAGCGACACGACCTATCGTCGCTCCAAAATAAAATTCATGGTTTAAATATTCATTGAGATGATCAAATCCTAAAGTTAATTCCTGCATCTTATCTTTTAAGTCCGGAACACGTACTGAAGTTAAAGTAGCACCATAATTTATAATACTGATACACATTCCATTTGGATTAGATAATGTGTATCGCATTATCAGTTGGCCATCAGGTAACTTGCCAAAAGTAGTCGATTCACAAACAATTTCTGGCATATTATCTTTTTATCCTCAAAATAATTTTGGCATTATTGTTCGGGGAATAATAGCGCCTGGTTGAGTTATAACTTTGGCAGCAAGCTCATGGCCATATTGACACGATTTGACTGGATCAACACCTAATAGACGCGCTGCTAAATAAGCACTATTAAACGAATCTCCAGCCGCAGTGGTATCAATTATTTTATCCACTAAACAGCTCGGGACTCTTTGTTGATGATTAACTGTAGCAACTAAAGCAGGTTCAGCACCACATTTAACGACTATTTCGGACACTCCATTTTCGAACAATCGTTGCACACTTGCCTCTGGAGTAACATCACCAAATACTAATTGATCATCCACAAAAGTAGGTAAAGCAATATTTACATATTTTAAAAATGCTTGCATCACCTTTTTTGCAGTGTCTGAATTCGTCCATAATGAAGATCGATAATTAGTATCAAAAACAACCTGGGCACCTGCTTGTTTTGCATTTTGTAAAATATCTGCTAAATATTCTCGACTCGCTTCATCGAGTATTGCTAAAGTAATT
>DAIQAW010000023.1:0-9030 GCA_036781465.1 Candidatus Aquirickettsiella sp. | reverse complement strand
AGATTATTATCAACCTATAGTAATTTAATGCCCACAAGTTATAATTAGGCATTGAAAAATTATCAAGTGGCAAGCTAATGGAAAATAAAACCGTTCTTCATGGACAACACAAAAAAAACGGAGCAATTCTCGTCAATTTTGCAGGCTGGGAAATGCCTCTGCATTATGGCTCGCAAATCCAAGAGCACCACGTTGTAAGACAAGACAGTGGTTTATTTGATGTTTCGCATATGTTAGCTGTCGATATTGCTGGGGAAAATGCAATTCATTATCTCAGTTTTTTATTGGCAAATAATCCACAACGTCTTATTCCCGGAAAAGCTTTATATACCTGCATGTTAAATAATGTGGGTGGTATTTTGGATGATTTAATCGTTTACCAACTTTCAAAACAACTTTATCGTGTCGTCCTCAATGCCGGAAATCGACTATCCGATCTCGATTGGATGAAAAAACAAGCTCAACATTTTTCTTCTATTTCTATTATTGAGCGCACCGATCTCGCAATTATTGCCATTCAAGGTCCTCATGCCATATCAAAAGCAAATAATGCTTTGGATGCACATCAACAATCTTTGATAAAAGAATTAAAACCTTTCCATTGTGTTCAACAAAATAATTGGTGCATTGCAAGAACAGGCTACACGGGTGAAGATGGCTTAGAGGTTATCTTACCGGTACACGAAGCTGAAGGCTTCTGGCAACGTTTAATTGAGTGTGGGAGCAAACCGTGTGGATTAGGTGCACGCGATACCTTGCGTTTAGAAGCTGGGTTAAATTTACATGGTGCAGATATGGATTTCACTACTACTCCTTTAGAATCTAATCTGGCTTGGACGATTGCTTGGGATCCTATCAATCGCGATTTTATAGGCCGATTAGCCTTAATTAAACAGAAAGAAAATTTAACTCGAAAATTAGTTGGTTTAGTACTCGAAGAAAAGGGTCGTATCTTACGCAAGCATCAAAAAATTATTACTTCCCAAGGTGAAGGTGAAATTACTAGCGGAAGTTATTCCCCCACGTTAGGCAGTTCTATTGCTTTCGCAAGAATACCTTACGCGCACAACGAAAATTATTGTGAGGTTATCATGGGCACCAAGCAATATCAGACACGCATCATTAAACCTCCCTTTATACGAAAAGGAAAAAAAACTTTTATTTAAGAAATTGAATTTTTAAAGAGTAACAATCATGAAAAAACTACCCGAATTATTAAAATATACAGCAACTCATGAATGGGTTCGTATCGAAGAAAATAATATCGTCTGCGTTGGAATTACCGCGCATGCTCAAGAATTATTAGGTGATATCGTCTATGTCGAATTACCTGTCATTAAAAAGATTTTTAAAAAAAGTGAGGAAGCCTGTGTTTTAGAATCTGTAAAAGCTGCTGCTGATGTGTATGCTCCTCTTTCAGGCGTAGTCACTGAAGTCAATACAACATTAAGTGATACACCACAACTGATCAACTCGGATTCTTACGACCAAGGATGGTTATTTCGACTTCAATTATCCGATGTGAGTGAATTAAAACATTTATTGGACTTTGCAACTTACCAACAACAAATTTTAGTTGAGGCCTAACATGCCATTCATTCCTCACACTGATGTCGAAGTGCAAGAAATGTTAGCTACATTGGGCGTGCATACCACCGATGATCTCTTTGATGAAATTCCATCTCATTTAAAAACTGCAGAATTAAATTATGTTTCTTCAGGTTTAACTGAAATGGAAATGACACGTATAACAGAACAACGTGGCCAAGAAAATAGAAAAGGACTTTGTTTTATTGGTGCCGGTGCCTACGAACATCATATCCCAGCCGCAGTTTGGGATATTACTAGTCGTGGTGAATTTATGACGGCTTATACGCCCTACCAAGCAGAAGCGAGTCAAGGGACCTTGCAATTAATTTATGAATATCAAACCATGATGGCAAACCTAACGGGTATGGATTATTCCAACGCTTCACTTTATGACGGTGCTTCTGCCTTGGCTGAAGCGGTTTTGATGGCGGTTAGAGCCAACAAAAAAACATTATCTGCAAAAATACTAATCCCACGTAGCTTACACCCTCATTATCGACAAACCTTGCAGGCTATTGTTACTCAACAATCCATCGAGCTCATTGATCTTCCTTACTGCCCAGAACAAGGTAAAACTTTATTATCCACGCTTGAAAACTGTAAACAACAAGATATTTGTGCTTTAGTGATACCTCAACCTAATTTTTTTGGTTCTTTAGAAGAAGTTGATCAATTAACTGAATGGGCACATGCTAAACAGGCTTTTGTCATTGCTGTCACCAATCCCATTAGTTTGGCTTTGCTTAAAGAACCGGGAAGTTGGGGTAAACAAGGTGCCGATATTGTATGCGGTGAAGGACAATCACTGGGTGTACCACTAGCAGGTGGTGGACCCTACTTTGGCTTTATGTGTTGCAAAAAAGAATGGTTGCGACAAATGCCAGGCAGAATTGTCGGTCGTACCGTCGATAAAAACGGTAAGCCTGGATTTACATTAACACTACAAGCACGTGAACAACACATACGTCGTGCCAAAGCTACTTCGAATATTTGCACTAACCAAGGTTTATTAGTCACAGCAGCCACAATTTATATGAGCCTGTTAGGTCCCGTGGGTTTACAACAAGTCGCGTCGGCATCTCATTACCATGCTCAACAACTCGCTGATCTATTAATCCAAATACCCGGTGTAAAATTAATTTTTAATACTCCTTTTTTTCACGAATTTATTATTCGTTTACCAAAACCTGTTCCTGGTTTATTACGTGATTTAGCAAAATTAGGAATTCACGGAGGCTATGATCTATCAACATTTTATCCTGAATTAGGCCATGCTTTGTTAATTTGTGTAACTGAAACTAAAAATAAAGAGGACCTAACTAGATATCAACAAGAATTATTCACATTACTTACCATATAACGTAAAAATTTTTATGCTTATTTTTGAATTAAGTCAAACAGGCCGTACTGCAAAAGCGCAAATCCCTTCGAATTTACCGCAGAATAAGTTTTCTTGTATACCCGAAAATTTATTAAGGAAAACAGAAATTTTTCTACCTGAAGTTTCTGAATTGCAAGTGGTACGACATTTTACACGTCTATCACAAAAAAATTTTTCGATTGATACAAATTTCTATCCCTTAGGATCTTGTACAATGAAGTACAATCCACGTGGCGTGCATCGTTTGGCATCATCGCCTGCTTTTCTTAATCAACATCCTTTATTGCCTGAAGAAAGTTGTCAAGGCACCTTACGTTGTTTGTATGAATTTCAAAAGATTTTAGAAGATATAACGGGTATGTGTGGTGTTTCTTTAACCCCTATGGCAGGTGCTCAAGGTGAATTTGCCGGTGTTGCCATGATCAAAGCTTATCATGTTTCGCGTCATGATCATGATAGAACCGAATTTCTTATCCCAGATGCTGCCCATGGGACTAATCCTGCTTCTGCCGTCATGTGCGGCTATAAAGTTCGTGAAATCCCCACTAATCTTGAAGGTGATTTAGATTTAGCTGCATTGCAAGCCGCAGTTGGACCTCACACTGCGGGAATCATGCTAACTAATCCTTCAACCTTAGGAATATTTGAAAGACAAATTGAACAGATTGCTCACATTATCCACCAAGCAGGTGGTTTACTTTATTATGATGGCGCTAACCTGAATGCGATATTAGGCAAAGTTCGTCCTGGTGATATGGGCTTTGATGTCATGCACCTCAACTTACATAAAACTTTTGCCACACCGCATGGTGGTGGCGGTCCAGGTGCGGGACCCGTTGCTGTGGGAAAACGTCTCCTACCATTTTTACCCATACCAACGGTTACTTTCGAAAATAATCGTTATCGATGGCTAGACTTACCCGATCGACCACAAAGTATTGGTCGCTTATCCACGTTTATGGGAAATACCGGTATTCTTTTACGCGCTTATGTCTATACCCGATTATTAGGGCGCGAAGGACTAAAGCGCGTATCAGAAATCGCTACACTGAATGCCAATTATTTACTTAAACGATTACAACAAATTGGATATATTCCTGCTTTTCCCCAGCGACGTGCTAGTCATGAATTTATTTTGACGCTAAAAACTTTGGCTAAGCAATTTAACGTTACAGCGATGGATGTGGGTAAGCGTTTGCTTGATTATGGTTTTCATGCGCCCACAATCTATTTTCCTTTACTCGTTTCTGAATGCTTATTGATAGAACCTACCGAAACTGAATCAAAACTGGAATTAGATCAATTTATAATGGCTATGAAAAAAATTCTTATAGAAGCAAAAGAAAATCCAACGCATTTAAATAATGCACCACATCATTTAAGTCTACAACGTTTAGATGACGTGAAAGCAGTGCGAGAATTAGATCTTATCTGGGAAAGTTAATTTTTTTGCCCATAGGATTGATTTAGTTCTGTTACGCAGTTACTAGCTCATCCTTCGAAATAAGTTGCGTTGCCATAGCAATGGCTTCTGAATTTAAACCCACATTGTGAACACGCAAATAATTTACGCCCTGCGCTGCTAATTGATAGGACACCATCGCGGTTTCAAAGTCTCTGTCTGGAAAAGATTTCTCTGTTATCAAATTTAGAAAAGATTTTCGTGAATGCCCTACCAATATAGGACAATTTAAGCGTCTAAATTGCTTAATATTTTTCAACAAAAAAATAGATTGTTGAGATGTTTTGCCAAAACCAATGCCAATATCAAAAATGAGTTGGTTTGCATCGACACCTGCATCAAGTAATTCATCGAAACGTTGCTCTGTCCAGTCCAATATTTGCTCACAAATATTAGGGTATGAAGCCAATACGACATTTTTCTGCGCCGGAACACCAAGATTGTGCATAACAACACACTTCACAGAGCTACCTGCGGCCAATGCGCGCATGTTTGGATCAACAAACCCACTCACATCATTTATCCAGTCAATACCTAATTGCATTGCTTTTTCTGCTACGATGAAATGTCGCGTATCGATACTAATTTTTGGTTTAAATATCCATTGTTTACATTGTTCTTTTATTGCTGTTAAAACAGGCTTTAACAGCTCCCACTCGGTTTCTGGTAAAACCGGCGTAGCACCTGGTCGTGTCGATTCTGCTCCTATATCTAACACTTCAGCCCCTTCGCGCACCAATTTTTCCGCTTGAGCCAGCGCATTAGGTACAGTTATAAATTTACCTCCATCAGAAAAAGAATCAGGTGTTATATTTAATATTCCAACTAAAGCACTTCCTTCTAAACGATGGGGAAGTTGTTTGGTTCCGCAGGGCGCTAACTCTCCGGTATAACGTGAACCCCAACGTTGTAATAATTCAGTAAGTTTAGCACTGGGATGCTGCCAATCCGGCCATAAATCCAGCAATGGCCATAAAGCAAAAGGTCGAGATAATAATTCAGTGTGGGGAATTTTTAGTCCTATTTGGTCAATCACACAATTATCCCAAGCTAAAATATCAATATCGATAATTCGTGGTGCCCAACGTTGGTTTTCTTCTCTACCAAGCTGGCGCTCAATTTGCTTAATAAGCTTCAACACCTCTAATGGAGACAAATCTGTTTCGCAAGCAACTGCTAGATTTAAAAAAGGTCTATTCCAAGCTACTGGCGCATAAGGAGGAAGTAGTGCTGATGAGCTATACAGAGGAGAAGTTTGTAAAGGTGCAATCTTCTGTGATTTTTGTAATAATTGCAGGCCTAAGCGTAGGTTGTTTAAACTATCGCCCAAGTTTGTACCTAAACTGAGTATTAGCATATTTTTTGCCTTAAAGGGCTTGCCTTTTCTACGTTAAAGGTTTATAGATTTATCTTAGTTAGGTATATAATAAAATTATTACTTTCCCAAGAGGTCAAGCGCAGCTATGGATTTCGAACAACAACAATCCCGTTTACGAGAGCTTATTGCACACGGTAAAAAGCAAGGATTTGTCACTTACGCTGAAATCAATGACCACCTGTTGGAAGATATTATCTCCGAAGCCGAGCAAGAGCAACTGCAGCTCGATGAAATTGTCTTGATGCTCGGTGATATCGGCATACCTGTTTATGAAGTTCCGCCCGACATGGAAACTTTGCTCTCTTCGAGTATAACCAACAGCTCATCAGAAGAAGAAAGCAGCCCAGAAAACACAAATATTTTAGGCAATATTGCGTCTGAATTAGGCCGAACAACGGATCCAGTACGTATGTATATGCGTGAAATGGGCACCGTTGAATTGCTCACACGCGAAGGCGAAATTAAACTTGCTAAACGTATTGAAGAAGGTTTACAAGCAATACTCACTGCACTCACACAATATCCAGAAAATGTTTTCGATATACTGAGCGATTTTACGCGATATGAACAACAAGAAATCCGTTTGAATGACATTATTAGTGGATTTCTCGATCTAGAAGAATTATCCATCCCACTTGAATTACCATCCGGAAAAAATCTTTCATCTGAAGCGGAAGCAGATGATGAAGGTTTTAGTGAAGATAAAAATATTGATGATAAAGAGACTGATGATGATAGTGATGAAAACAAAGCTAAAAGTGCAACTGATGATGATGAAGGATTTGGCGAATTAGATGGCGGACCCGATCCTGAATTAGCACATACTCGTTTTGCTGAATTAAAAACACTTTATGAAGCTTATATTGCGACGCAAGAAAAATACGGTCGCCACGATAAAAAAACCTTAAAACAAGCCGCCTTATTAGCCGATGCGTTTACTAAATTTAAATTAATTCCACGTCAACTTGATAAGTTGACGCGAAAAATGCGTGACTTATTAGATAAAGTTCGTATTCAAGAACGTATCATCATGCGTTTATGTATTAATGAAGCCAAAATGCCACGTCAACTTTTTATTAGCACTTTTCCCAAAAACGAGACCAATGAAAATTTTCTCAAAAAACACATCAATGCTAAAAAGAGTTATTCGCAAACCTTAAAATCTTTGCACATTCCTGTCACTGCTGCACAAAATAAGTTGCGTGAATTAGAAAAAACAATTGGCATGACAATTGGTGAAATCAAAGAAATCAATCGTCAAATGTCTGCGGGAGAAGCAAAAGCTCGACGTGCAAAAAAAGAAATGGTCGAAGCCAATCTACGACTTGTTATCTCTATTGCCAAAAAATATACCAACCGTGGTTTACAATTTCTTGATTTAATTCAAGAAGGTAATATTGGCTTAATGAAAGCCGTCGATAAATTTGAATATCGTCGCGGCTATAAATTTTCCACCTATGCCACCTGGTGGATACGACAAGCCATCACGCGCTCCATTGCCGATCAAGCACGGACAATTCGTATCCCCGTGCATATGATCGAAACGATTAATAAGTTGAATCGTATTTCGCGTCAAATATTACAAGCCACGGGCAAAGAGCCTTCCCCTGAAGATCTCAGTAAAAAAATGGGTTTACCTGAAGATAAAATCCGTAAAATTCTTAAAATAGCTAAAGAACCCATTTCCATGGAAACACCCATTGGCGATGAAGATGGTGATTCCCATTTAGGCGATTTTATAGAAGACGCAACCGCCTTATCCCCTATCGATGCTGCCACTATCGAAGGTCTACGCGAAACGGCACAGCGCGTACTGGCATCACTCACACCGCGTGAAGCAAAAGTATTACGCATGCGCTTTGGTATTGATATGAATACCGACCACACATTGGAAGAAGTAGGTAAACAATTTGACGTGACACGTGAACGTATTCGACAAATTGAAGCCAAGGCGTTACGTAAATTACGTCATCCTACTCGTTCAGAACCTTTACGTAGCTTTCTTGATCAAGAATAATAATAATCTTTAATAAAAAAGGGATCAAATCATCAATCCCTTTTTTTATTATAACTTAGGATCTCGCTGTTGGAGATAATAAGGTTGCTTGTTCTTCTTGTTGTTCCGATTCAATATTTCTGGAGAAAAGATTCCCAACATATTGACCCGCTCTCTTCAGATCTTTACCTATATTGTTCATTACTGGACTGACAATCGGTAAATTTCTAACGATATGAAAACCAAGCAAGCCAGCAATTGCTAAATTTTCGTTATTAATAGAACTTGCTGCATTATTTGTTGAGTGTAAAGGTAAAGGTTCTGTAGTGAGTTCAGATGCATTACCAAGCTGATTTATTTTCTGAGGAAAAGGAGGAATAGCAAATTGAGACGATTCGTTACTCTTCTCTGCAATAGTACCCTGTTCATTTGAATCTAAGCTTTGCAATATTTGATAAGAATCCTCGGGTTTAATAGACCGACCTTCTCTAGCAGCTCTTTCAGGACCATTGATTACTTCTTCAAAACCGCCACGTTGATCCACTTTCTTAACAATAAGTCCTTTTTGAATAGTTTCTCGCGTTACCCTATCTATCACGTTAGTTGGTAATGTAATTGACGTATCGTTAAAATAAAGGGCTGTACTCAGTAGACGTAAATTGCTCGAAAAAGGCAGCACTCTTCTTTGTTGTTTACTGTAAGCTGAATTTTCAATCATTTCCTTTTTAATATTTCCTGAATTATTATCTTTCAATGCTTGACATAATTTAGGACCAATTAACGTAGGATTGGTATAACACATAATAATTAAGCAAAGTAATTCATTGGGTGCAAACTGTTTCTCCGCTAATTCTGACTTACCATGTTCTCTAAATTTCCTTTTGACGCTATTCATTCTACTTAATATTTCGTTGGTATCCGTATTCAAATGAATTATTGGTTTTCCTTGTTCGATAATAGCACTATAGTTTCTTAATAGACTCTGCCATTTATTGGCTTCTTCATACATGAAGGCAATTACAGCTGATCCTTCTTGCTCATAAGCTTTTTTTGCTTGAAAAGCATTTAACAACGAATCGAGGCTTAAGTTTCGTAAACCTTCGCTTTTTATCGAATTTATAATTCCTTTAAGTTGATTTTCTTCATTGGTTGGCAAGGTAATCCATAACGTTTCACTCATAAAATCACTCCTTTTTTTAATCTATTGCTTTAGTAAAATAACA
>DAIQAW010000022.1:0-9059 GCA_036781465.1 Candidatus Aquirickettsiella sp. | reverse complement strand
TTTTTATATTTTGACGGGGTTTATATCAAGTTTAAAATGTAAATTCAGGAGGAAATGCTCAAGTAATTTATTTGAGCATTTCTTATGTTTCAGTTAGTTCTATCAAGCATTAGTGTTAATTTTAAAATTAAAGCTTAGGAAAATAATTGGCATAGGCTAAAAGGATTTAGGAAGAGAGCGAGCGAAGCGGCCCATTTTATTTTTTATTTAAAAGGCTTTAAGCGCTACTGGTTGACGGTCAACACTAAATATAGCCCGGCCATAATGGGCGCAATTTTTCTTTATTAATTCTGTTCTCTAACTAGGTGAACTTTAGATGGTAATTCGGACATCCCCAGCAACTGAGCAAGCAAATATTCCCTATTCATTTACTGAAAAAAGACGTATACGTAAAAATTTTGGTAAACAAGCGACCATAATGGAAGCCCCCTATTTATTAGCGACTCAAATTGAGTCTTATCATCGATTTTTACAAGTAGATACCCCGCCGGATGCACTAGAAGATATAGGGCTGAATGCGGCATTTAAATCGATATTTCCTATCTCTTCTTATTCTGGCGGTGAAGCCACTTTAGAATATATTAATTATCGAATAGGGCAACCGCCTTTTGATGTTAAAGAATGTCAAGCACGTGGTTTAACTTATGGTGCACCTTTACGTGTGAAAATGCGTTTAATTATTTACGATAAAGAAGCAGCACCCGGTTCCACGAAGCTTAAATATATTAAAGAACAAGAAGTATATATGGGTGAGCTGCCGTTGATGACAGATACAGGAAGTTTTGTGATCAATGGAACTGATCGTGTGGTTGTTTCACAATTACATCGTTCACCGGGTGTGTTTTTCGAGCATGATAAAGGTAAAACTCATTCTTCAGGTAAGTTGTTGTATGCAGCGAGAATTATTCCATATCGTGGTTCTTGGTTAGATTTTGAATTTGATCCCAAAGATAATTTATTTGTCCGTATTGATAGACGACGTAAACTCGCTGCGACCATATTATTACGCGCATTAGGATATACCTCAGAAGAGATATTAGAATTATTTTTTAGTAACAATGTTTTGCATCTAAAAGGTGAAACAGTTGTTTTAGATTTAGTCCCTGAGCGTTTACGTGGTGAAACCGCTAGCTTTGATATTAAAGATGCTAGTGGCAAGGTGATTGTTGAGCAAGGTCGACGTATTGCAGTAAGACAAATCCGTGAAATAGAAAAAGCCAAGATTAAACATCTCGAATTACCGATTAATTATTTAATTGGTAAAACACTGGCTAAGCCTATTATTAATTCAGAAACTGGCGAGATACTGTTTGAAGCAAACACAGAATTAACTGCAGACGTCGTTAAAAAATTAATAGAAGCACAAGTAGAAAAAGTAGAAACTTTATATACCAACGATTTAGATTCCGGTGCGTATATTTCAACAACCTTACGTATTGATCCAAGTCATAGTCAGCAAGAAGCATTAGTTGAAATTTATCGTATGATGCGCCCAGGCGAGCCACCCACTAAAGAAGCGGCGGAAGCCTTATTTAAGAATTTGTTTTTTGTTTTGGATCGCTATGATTTGTCTGCAGTAGGACGAATGAAATTTAATCGACGCTTAGGTCGAGAAGAAATTACAGGGCCAGGTACTTTGACAAAAGACGATATTGTGGCCGTTTTACGCGCATTGATCGAAATACGCAATGGGAAAGGCGACGTGGATGATATCGATCATTTAGGTAATCGTCGGGTACGTAGTGTGGGTGAAATGGCAGAGAATCAATTTCGTATTGGTTTAGTGCGTGTGGAACGAGCTGTCAGAGATCGTTTAAGTGTGGCCGAATCGGAAAACTTAATGCCACAAGATCTCATTAATGCTAAACCTGTCTCAGCAGCTATCAAAGAATTCTTTGGTTCGAGTCAGTTATCGCAATTTATGGATCAAGTGAACCCTCTTTCTGAGATTACACATAAACGACGTGTTTCTGCTTTAGGGCCTGGCGGTCTAACACGTGAGCGAGCGGGTTTTGAAGTTCGAGACGTGCATCCTACGCATTATGGTCGTGTTTGTCCGATTGAAACACCCGAAGGACCGAATATTGGTTTGATCAATTCCTTGGCGGTCTATGCTCGAACCAATCATTATGGATTTCTTGAAACACCTTACCGTAAAGTTGAAAATGGGAAAGTAACTAAAGAGATTCAATATTTATCTGCCATCGAAGAAGGTAAATATGTCATTGCTCAGGCTAATACCCGTCTTGACAACCAGGGTAAGTTGATTGATGACTTGATTCCTTGTCGACATCGTAATGAATCGATGCTGACAACAGCGGATAAAGTCAATTATATGGATATTTCACCGGCACAAGTTGTTTCGGTAGCCGCTTCTTTGATTCCTTTCTTAGAGCATGACGATGCCAACCGTGCGTTAATGGGTTCGAACATGCAACGTCAAGCAGTGCCAACTTTGCGTACTGAAAAACCTTTAGTCGGTACCGGAATGGAACGTAAAGTTGCAGTGGATTCAGGCGTAGTTGTGGTGGCTAAACGTGGTGGGTTTATTGACTCAGTCGATGCAGGTCGTATCGTAGTTCGTGTTGATGACAAGGAAGCGACAGCAGGTACTGCAGGCGTTGATATTTACAATCTGACTAAATATACGCGTTCGAATCAAAATACCTGTATTAATCAAAGACCTTTAGTAAATAAAGGGGATAAGATCCAAAAAGGCGATGTCATGGCGGATGGTCCTTCTACTGATTTAGGAGAATTGGCTTTAGGACGTAATCTTCTTGTAGCCTTTATGCCTTGGAATGGTTATAACTTTGAAGATTCTATCTTAATTTCAGAGCGTGTTGTTTCTGAAGATCGTTTTACCACAATACATATCGAAGAATTAACCTGCATTGCACGTGACACTAAATTAGGTACGGAAGAAGTTTCATCAGATATTCCGAATGTTGGAGAAAGTGCACTTTCTAAATTAGATGAGTCCGGTATTGTACATTTAGGTGCTTGGGTAGAAGCGGGTGATATATTGGTGGGTAAAGTGACACCTAAAGGTGAAACACAGTTAACGCCTGAAGAAAAACTATTGCGCGCTATATTTGGTGAAAAAGCTTCAGATGTAAAAGACAGTTCATTACGTGTTCCTTCTGGAATGCGTGGTACAGTCATTGATGTTCAAGTTTTTACGCGAGATGGTTTAGAAAAAGATAAACGTGCATTAAGTATCGAAGAAATGGCTTTAGATAAAATTAAAAAGGACTTATACGACGAATTTAGAATTTTAGAGAATGATTGCTACCAACGTCTAGAGACTTTATTGGTGGGTGCTACGGCAAGCAGTGGACCGAATAAATTAAAGTCAGGTAGTAAAGTGACAGTAGACTATTTACAAGGCCTAACTAAGGATCAATGGTTTTCTGTCAGCTTACGGGATGAAGCGGTTAATCAGCAATTGGAAGCCGTTGCAAAACAGTTAGAAGAAGCGCGTCTTGCATTAGATGAAAAATTTGAGAATAAACGCAAAAAACTAACCCAAGGTGATGATTTAGCACCCGGTATACTCAAGATTGTTAAAGTCCATTTAGCGATCAAGCGTTGTATTCAACCGGGCGACAAGATGGCCGGGCGACATGGTAATAAAGGCGTTATTTCTACCATTATTCCTGTCGAAGATATGCCTTATATGGAAGATGGTACGCCAGTTGATATTGTTCTTAATCCTTTAGGTGTGCCATCGCGCATGAATGTTGGGCAGGTACTTGAAACGCATTTAGGTTGGGCAGCAAAAGGTTTAGGTATCAAGATTGCAGGTATGCTCGATGCGAAAAAAAATATTAAAGAAATTAAAAACTTCTTAGGATCTATTTACAACGATACTAAGGAAACGGCGCAAAAAGTAGATTTAGACAAATTATCAGACGAGTCTGTTATTGAGCTGGCACAAAATTTACGTAACGGCGTGCCGATGGCTACCCCGGTCTTTGATGGAGTGACTGAAGCAGAAATTAAACGCATGCTCAGCTTGGCAGATTTACCGGAATCAGGACAAACTACGCTATATGATGGCAGAACCGGCGAATGTTTTGAGCGGCCTGTTACGGTGGGTTATATGTACATGCTGAAGTTGAATCATTTAGTTGACGATAAGATGCATGCTCGTTCTACCGGATCGTATAGTTTAGTAACCCAACAACCCTTGGGTGGTAAAGCACAATTTGGTGGTCAGCGATTTGGTGAAATGGAGGTTTGGGCGTTAGAAGCTTATGGAGCGGCTTATACTTTACAAGAAATGTTAACCGTCAAATCGGATGACGTTGCTGGTCGAACGAAGATGTACAAGAACATTGTTGATGGTGACCATCAAATGGAAGCGGGTATGCCTGAATCATTTAATGTATTAGTCAAGGAAATACGCTCCTTGGCAATTAATGCAGAATTAGAAACCAAAGATTAATCTGAAGTGGAGAGTATAACCTTGGCAACTAAACCAAAAGCAGACACTGTAAAGTCAGAACTAGAGCATGCTATGACGACTGCATCAAAAATGGCTAAAGCTGCGCCATCATCTTCCGAACAAGTGAAACCAGAGTTAACCCAAGAAAGTTTGGCGAGCATGGCGGAAGCGATCGAGTCAAATTCAAGCAACGAAAGAATTAAAGCGCTTGTTGATAAACCATTGATGTCGGATTTGTTGGGAATATTGAAACAAGAAGATTATTTAGATGAGTTTGATAATATTCGTATTTCCTTAGCTTCACCGGAAATGATTCGTACTTGGTCTTATGGCGAAGTCAAAAAACCTGAGACGATTAATTACCGTACTTTCAAACCTGAAAGAGATGGGTTGTTTTGCGCAAAAATCTTT
This sequence comes from Candidatus Aquirickettsiella sp., assembly GCA_036781465.1. Classification (GTDB taxonomy): domain Bacteria; phylum Pseudomonadota; class Gammaproteobacteria; order Diplorickettsiales; family Diplorickettsiaceae; genus Aquirickettsiella. Next base: position 4,198 of record DAIQAW010000022.1, on the reverse strand, counting down.
GGCCCAATTAAAGATTATGAATGCTTATGTGGTAAGTACAAACGGCTTAAACATCGTGGTGTGATTTGTGAGAAATGTGGTGTCGAAGTGGCATTGACGAAAGTACGACGCGAGCGTATGGGTCATGTCGAACTGGCAAGTCCAGTCGCCCATATTTGGTTTTTAAAGTCTTTGCCTTCACGTATCGGTTTATTACTTGATATGACCTTACGCGATATAGAACGCGTTCTGTATTTTGAAGCATTTGTGGTTATAGAGCCCGGCATGACGACTTTGGAACGTGGCCAGCTTCTAACAGATGAACAATACCTAGAAGCTATCGAGGAACATGGTGACGAATTTGATGCGCGTATGGGTGCTGAAGCGATACAGCAATTACTAATGACTTTGAACCTGAAAGAAGAAATTAATACCTTACGTGAAGAGATTCCTAATACTAATTCCGAAACCAAATTAAAAAAATTTTCTAAACGTTTAAAACTGCTGGAAGGGTTTGATCAATCCGGTAATAAACCAGAATGGATGGTTTTAACGGTACTACCCGTATTACCACCGGATTTACGTCCTTTAGTTCCTTTAGATGGAGGACGTTTTGCGACATCGGATCTAAATGATCTGTATCGCCGTGTGATTAATCGAAATAACCGTCTAAAACGTTTACTCGATCTGAACGCACCCGATATCATTGTTCGTAATGAAAAACGTATGCTACAAGAATCTGTCGATGCCTTGTTAGATAATGGTCGTCGTGGTCGAGCAATTACGGGTAGTAATAAACGACCTTTAAAATCTTTGGCAGATATGATCAAAGGTAAACAAGGTCGATTTAGGCAAAACTTATTGGGTAAACGCGTCGATTACTCAGGTCGTTCGGTTATCGTAGTGGGGCCTACATTAAAACTGCATCAATGTGGCTTGCCGAAAAAGATGGCTTTAGAATTATTTAAGCCATTTATTTTAAGTAAATTACAATTCCATGGTTTAGCGTCTACGATTAAGGCGGCTAAGAAAATGGTAGAAAATGAATCGCCTGAAGTTTGGGATATTCTCGAAAATGTGATCCGTGAACATCCGGTTTTATTAAACCGAGCACCCACATTGCATCGCTTAGGTATTCAGGCATTCGAACCTATTTTAGTCGAAGGCAAGGCCATCCAATTGCATCCTCTAGTCTGTACCGCGTATAACGCCGACTTTGACGGTGACCAAATGGCAGTACACGTACCATTGACCATCGAAGCGCAGTTAGAAGCGCGTACATTGATGATGTCGACTAACAACATTTTATCTCCTGCGAATGGTGAGCCGATTATTCTTCCGACTCAGGATGTGGTTTTAGGACTTTATTATTTAACACGCGACAAAATTAATGCTAAAGGAGAAGGTTTAATTTGTTCCGATATTAACGATGTCCGCCAGCTATATGATGCAGGCCTTGCAGATTTACACGCCAAGATTAAAGTTAGAATAACTGAAGTGTTATTTGATGCGAAAGGTGAATGTAAAGAATCAGTCAAGCTGATCGATACCACGGTCGGTAGGTCTTTATTACGCGAAACGCTGCCAGATGGTTTACCCTTTTCTTTAATTAATAAAACGCTGAATAAAAAAGCGATATTAAGTCTTATCAATGAATGTTATCGACGTTTAGGTTTGAAGGCGACGGTTATTTTTGCTGATAAATTGATGTATACCGGTTTTGGTTATGCGACACGTGCAGGTATTTCGGTCGGGATTGAAGATTTGATTATACCTGGAAGCAAAGCAGCTATTATTGCCGGTGCTGAAACCGAAGTAAAAGAGATTGAATCTCAATACGCTTCAGGTTTAGTGACACAGGGGGAACGTTATAACAAGGTTGTTGATATTTGGTCGCGTACGAATGACCAGGTTGCTAAAGCAATGATGGAAAAGTTAGCAACAGAGAATGTAAAAGCTGCGGATGGTAAAATCGTATCACAAGAGTCATTTAATCCTGTGTATATGATGGCAGATTCTGGTGCTCGGGGTTCACCCGCACAAATGCGCCAGCTGGCGGGTATGCGAGGGTTGATGACTAAACCGGACGGCACCATTATTGAGACACCCATTACAGCTAATTTCCGTGAAGGTTTAGACGTATTACAATATTTTATTTCTACACACGGTGCGCGTAAAGGTTTGGCAGATACCGCGCTTAAGACGGCTAATTCCGGTTACCTGACACGACGTTTGGTTGACGTAGCACAGGATATGGTTGTTACTGAAGATGACTGTGGAGCGACACTAGGTATCGCTATTACTCCCCATGTTGAAGGTGGAGAAATTATGGTGCCACTACGAGAACGTGTTTTAGGTCGTGTGCTCGCAGAAGATGTTAGCTTGCCAGGCAGTGACGATATCGTGGTGAATAGGGGAACTTTATTAGATGAAGATTGGGTGAATATCTTAGAAGAACGGGCTGTGGATCAAGTGAATGTGCGCTCGCCGATTACTTGTGAAGCTAAATATGGTATCTGTGCCGCTTGTTATGGCCGTGACCTAGCGCGAGGACATTTAGTAGGTATCGGTGAATCAGTCGGTGTTATCGCTGCTCAATCGATAGGAGAACCGGGCACACAGCTAACCATGCGTACCTTCCATATCGGTGGAGCAGCTTCCCAGGTGGCTTTAGCTAATCATATTCAAGTAAAGTCTAAGGGTCGCATTAAATTGCACAATATCAAACTTGTTAAACACAATGATGGACATTATGTGACTGTCTCACGTTCTGGTGAGTTAACGCTGTTGGATCCTCAAGGTCGCGAAAGAGAGCGTTACAAACTACCTTATGGTGCTGCCATTAAAGTTTCTGATGGCGCTGAAGTGCTACCAGGTCAATTAATCGCTCAATGGGATCCGCATACACATCCCGTTGTCACTGAAGTTGCTGGTTATGTTAAGTTTATTGACTTAATCGATGGTATTACCATGAATCGACAAACAGATGAACTGACCGGTTTAACCAGTATTGTGGTCATGGATTCCAAACAACGTGGCTCAGGGGGTAAGGAATTACGCCCTATGGTACGACTAACCGATAAAGAAGGCAACGATCTGTTCTTACCGGGTACACGTTTACCAGCGCATTATTTCTTGCCGATTAATGCCATTTTGAGCTTGGAAGATGGTGCTGCGGTGGGCGTAGGTGACATTGTTGCACGTATTCCACAAGAAACTTCCAAAACACGCGATATTACCGGTGGTCTACCGCGTGTAGCGGATCTTTTTGAAGCGCGTAAACCTAAAGAGCCTGCTATCTTGGCAGAAATTTCCGGTATCATTAGTTTTGGTAAAGAAACTAAAGGTAAAAGACGTTTAGTGATTACTGGTAATAACGGTGAAGCGTTTGAAGCGTTAATTCCTAAATGGCGTCATGTGACGGTTTTTGAAGGTGAACACGTAGAACGAGGTGAAATTGTTGCCGATGGACCTTTAAATCCACATGATATTTTACGTTTGTTAGGTATTAATGCACTAACTAATTATATCGTCAGCGAAGTACAAGAAGTTTATCGGTTACAAGGTGTGAAGATCAATGATAAACACATTGAAGTTATCGTTCGTCAAATGCTACGTAAAGTAAACATTCTTGATTCCGGTGAAAGCCGTTATTTAAAAGGCGAGCAATTGGAAGAATCGCGTCTTAAAGAAGAGAATAAGAAATTGCTTGCTGAAAATAAATTACCTGCACGCTTTGAAGCGGTATTGTTAGGTATTACTAAAGCTTCTTTAGCGACAGACTCTTTTATATCAGCTGCATCATTCCAAGAAACAACCCGTGTATTAACTGAAGCGGCGGTTATTGGGAAACGTGATGAGCTAAAAGGATTAAAAGAAAATGTGATTGTAGGTCGCTTAATTCCAGCAGGGACTGGATTTGCTTATCATGCTGAAGCACGTCGTCAGCGCGCGGCTAATGTATTGGCAAGGCAGCAACGTTTAAGTGCCACAGCAGCAGCACCCCAGATGACAGCGAGTGATGTAGAACAAGCCTTGAGTCAGGCTTTATCTGCGCCTAAGAAGGATGATAAATTATAATTTCTAAGTTTTTCTTGCATAAAAAATGCACTTTAGGGTGCATTTTTTTAGTCTTTTGTAATACAAAACTTGCTGGTTTTTTGGCCAATATCCAAAATCAGCCTGTGCACAGTACAAAAAATCAAAAACAAGTAATAAG
>DAIQAW010000021.1:0-9391 GCA_036781465.1 Candidatus Aquirickettsiella sp. | reverse complement strand
ATTTTAAACCAAAACTGCAGATGAATAGAAAATAACCTATTTTATCAGATGTTTATGTAAATGTTTTTTTATTTAGATTACCCTGACTGTATTAACCTAACGTAGAATGGTAAAATACGTAAGACTTACTTTCTTCACTGAGTACGCCCATGCAAACCCAGGCTAAATCTCCCGCTTTCGACGATTTTTATCATTTACTTACACAAGCTGAAGTAGCTACTTCTCCAGCTGAAATACATGGAATGTTGTGTGGTTTTGTCTGTGTAGGTCCAAAACTTAACGGTGGTTTTTTGATCGATATTTTATTAAAACGTCTTGGGACAAGGCCGCCCTTTATGTTGGGATCCCAAGGTGCCATCGTTGGTCTGTATGATGTAGCTTGTCGTCAATTGAGTGGCTTGCAAACCTTTCAATTATTACTGCCTGATGAGCAACATGAGTTGGAAGAACGTGCAGAAGCCTTAAGTTTGTGGTGTGAAGGCTTTTTATATGGCTTAGGCTTAGGGGAAAGCTCTATTGAAGATGAGACGCCTGATATTATACACGAAGCTTTGTATTGCATTGCCAAGATTGCCAAACTTGAAATCATCCATTTAGAAGTTACTGAGCTCGATAAACTCGCTTATGACGAGGCAATTGAGTTTATTACACATGCCATTCCCTTGATTTACGAAGAATTGATTCGTTATTCAGTGGAAGGAAGTACAAGTTCTATGTACCTTCATTAGTCTAACTACTGAATTACTTATGTTTAGGCTTTCAGAATTACAACAGCGGCGCCAGCAATTATTGTCCCATTTAAAGAGTGATGAATTAATTGTCTTAATGGCAGCTCCAGAATATCTCCGTAATGGTGATGTATTCTATCCTTATCGTCAAAACAGTGATTTTTACTATTTGACAGGTTTTCCTGAGCCTGACGCGATCGCTTTACTTATACCTGATAGCAAAAAGGGTAAATTTATATTATTTAATCGTGCTGAGGATTCGGCAGCTGCTATTTGGAATGGTGAGTGTATTGGTCAAATAAGGGCTAGAAAAGAATACGGCGCAGACGAAGCTTTTCCTATCAATCAACTTGAGCTTAAGTTAAGTGAATATATTGCTAATACCCGAGTTTGTTATCATCTAGGCGATGTAACCATTAACAATCAAGCTTTAGCGAGAATTAATAAGATAATAACGCCTTTAAAAAAAACACCTGTTGCATACGCTAAAAAATTAGTTGATTGTGTCCATGAAATGCGGTTAAAAAAAAGCCCTACAGAATTAGATTGCTTACGTCAAGCTACACATATTTCTGCTCAGGCTCATCTGCGCGCGATGCGTGCTTGTCAACCTGGTTTGTATGAATATCAGTTAGAAGCTGAATTAATGTATGAATTTTATAGGCAAGGGAGCCAAGCATTAGCTTATCCCAATATTGTCGCGAGTGGGGCGAATAGCTGTATTTTGCACTACACAGATAATCGCGCACAGTTAAAATCGGGTGACTTAGTGTTAATTGATGCGGGATGTGAATATCAAAACTATGCCTCAGATATTACGCGTACTTTTCCAGTCAATGGTCGGTTTAATCCAGAACAAAAGGCCATCTATCATATTGTATTAAAAGCACAGCAAGCTATCATGGCACTGATAAAGCCCGGTATTGCTTGGAACCAATTACAGAAAACCTGTGTGGACTTCGTGACGCAAGGTTTAATGGATTTAGGTTTATTAAAAGGAAATCTAAACGATTTAATTCAGAAAAAGAGTTATCAAAAATTTTACATGCATGGCTGTAGTCATTGGTTAGGCTTAGATGTCCATGATGTTGGGGCTTATAAACTAGAAAAACAATGGCGAAATTTAGAGCCTGACATGGTTTTCACTGTAGAACCAGGTATTTACATTAGGCCGGCAGCGGATATCGATAAAAAATGGTGGAATATTGGTATTCGTATTGAAGACGATGTGCAAGTGACATCTGAAGCTTGTGAAGTGTTGACAGCGCAAACACCTAAAGATCTTGCTGACATTGAAAACTTAATGCGAACATCCTCATGAAGCAAGCTTACGATATTCTCATCGTCGGTGCCGGAATGGTAGGAACTAGTTTGGCATTAGCTTTATCACAGTTACCATTACGGATCGCACTAATCGAACAATCCTCTTTTGAAACACTTGATGCCCCTATACCTATAGAAAGCAAACCTATCGCTTTGAATCTCGCTAGCCTACGCATTTTACAGGCACTCAGTGTATGGCCTGCTTTAGAAGTTTATGCGAATCCAATTAAATCAGTACATATTTCACAACAGGCTTGTTTCGCTCAATCGAGAATTAATGCAAAAGAATTGGGTGTTCCACAATTAGGTGCTGTTATTCCTGCTGCACGTTTGGGGCATGAATTAATCAAGGCCTTATTTCAGGTCATTGCCAATAAGTCTATGCAAGGAACTTTAGATCTTTATAATCCAGCTACCTGTGAATCAATTAACCAACTTGAAGGTGTTTGGCAGGTGTTGATAAGACATCTACAAGAAGAAAAAATTATTTATCCACGTTTAATTATTGCTACAGATGGTACACATTCTACGGTACGTAAATTACTCAATATTGGTTTAAAAACTAGACCTATTTCGGATGCTGCTTTGACAACATTCATCGATATTAGTGGTGATCATCAACACATCGCTTATCAACGATTTACTAAACAAGGAATTATTGCTAGCTTACCTTTACCCGCAAATAAAATAGGTTTAGTTTGGACTGCAGAACAACAAGCCATTGAAGCTTTACAAAATTTAACTGAGTCTGATTTTTTGGAGAATTTACAAGAGCATTTTTCTTATCGTTTTGGCAGGTTATTACACTGCAGTAAACCACAAGTTTATGTTTTAAAAAGTTGTACTTCTGAAATCCAAGCGCAAGCAGGTTTGATTCTACTAGGAAATGCCGCGCATACGTTACTTCCTATTGCCGCTCAAGGTTTAAATTTAGGTTTGCAAGATATGGCTGAATGTGTGGATTTAATTGCAAAAGCCTTGAAACAACATAAAGATCTTGCCGATGCAAGTCTGACTCAAGCATATCTTAAGTCACGTTTGCCCGCACAGCGGCAAATCATCGGTTTTACCGAGCATTTGACACGACTGCAAACCCGATTTGGGCCGTTGACTTTCATTTACAATAATGGTCTATTAGCACTGGATTTACTTTTACCCTGTAAAAGAAATTTATCGCGCCGCTTAATGGGAATTCATGGCCGACTTCCCCGCTTGATTCGCGGTTTAAATTTCTACTCACATCAATGGGATTTTTGTCAAGTGCCGCGCAGTAATCATGGTGCATCCAATAATCATGAGGATTGCGAGTTAAATGGCAACATAGACAAAAATTTAAGTGCGAAGAGTGTACAACAAGAAGAATATTAATATGCCAAAATTTAGATCCATTACTGATAAAAATGCTAAGGTTCTCTATCTGGAAACTAATGCCTTGGGTTCCGCTTTATTGACTACGGCGAAATTAAATAAAGGTACAGCATTTACTGAATCGGAACGCCAACAATTCAGGCTACGCGGCAAATTACCCTATAGTATCGAAAGTTTGCAGCAACAGGAAATGCGTGTTTACCAACAATTTTTAAAAAAAGAAAATAATTTAGAAAAGCACCTTTATCTACGTAATTTGCATAATACCAATGAGGTGTTGTTTTATAAATTGGTTAGTCGACATTTGACTGAAATGTTACCTATTTTGTATACACCTACTGTTGGAAAAGCGGTAGAACAATTTAGTCAGGAATTCCAACAACCACGGGGCCTGTATCTTAGTTATCCAGATAAAGAACATATTGATGAAATCCTGGAAAATCGTTTGAATCCTGAAGTGGACATTATCGTCATGACGGATGGTGAAGGTGTATTGGGTATTGGTGATCAAGGTATTGGTGGAATGGATATTTGTATTGCAAAATTGATGGTTTATGTTTTGTGTGCCGGTGTTAATCCGAATCGCTTATTACCGATACAAGTCGATGTTGGAACGAACAATGAACAGTTGTTGAATGATCCGATGTATTTAGGCTGGCGTCATCCACGCTTAGCCGAACAAAAATATGATGACATGATAGAAACGGTTGTTTCTGCTATTCGCCGAAAGTTACCTCGTGCCTATTTGCATTGGGAAGATTTTGGCCGAAAAAATGCACGACGTAATTTAGAACGTTATCATAATCAAATGTGTACGTTTAACGATGATATGCAAGGAACGGGTGCTGTAGCTTTAGTCGCGCTCTTGTCAGCTATTCAACGTACCAAAGTTCCTTTAACGGAGCAACGTGTGGTTATTGTTGGTGCTGGTACAGCAGGAACTGGAATAGCGGATCAACTTTGTACGGGGATGATTCGAGAAGGTTTATCTAAAGAAGAAGCATTATCGCGGTTTTATTTGGTGGGCAGACAAGGCTTGATACATGATGCCATGTCAAATCTGACTGCGTTTCAAAAACCTTACGCACAACGTTTAAAGGGTGAATTAGTTACTACATTACAGTTGTATGATGTCGTGCAAAAATTTAAGCCCACTGTTTTAATTGGTTGTTCGGGCCAAGGCGGAATTTTCACTGAAGCGATTGTTAAAACCATGGCGGCTCAGGTGGAATTTCCGATAATTTTTCCTTTATCCAATCCTACAGAAAAATCAGAAGCAACACCGGATGATTTATTGAATTGGACAGAAGGGCATGCACTGATTGCTACAGGTAGTCCTTTTGGTCAAGTCGATTTTAAAGGTGAAAAAATCCCGATTGCACAATGTAACAATGCACTTATTTACCCAGGAATAGGTTTAGGTGTTCTTGTTGCTAAAGCGACACGCTTGAGTGAAGGTATGCTTTGGGAAGCATGCAAGGCGTTATGTAGTTTTGCGAGTAAAACCGCCGATGCTAAAAAAGCATTACTACCAAATTTTGAAGACATTCAGGCTATTAGTCGCTGTATCGCGTTGGCTGTAGCAACACAAGCACGCGAAGAAGGATTAGCCGAAGTTAAAAAGTCTATTGATTTAGCTGAGGAAATCGATCGCCAGTTTTGGTATCCGGAATATGTTAACTTTCATTATTCAACGTCAATATGACTTTATCAGAAGAAATCTGCACGGATTATGATGTCGTTATTGTTGGCGCAGGGATCATTGGCTTAGTTTTGGCTTGTTATTTGCAGGATCAGGGTTTAAGAATCGCCATAATAAATAAGGGAACCTCTAATACTATTTCGAATCTTACAACCCAGCTACGTTTTATCGCGCTTACATTGGCTTCACAACTTTCTTTGCAGGAATTAAATGTTTGGCGGCGCCTTAACCAACAACAGTGTGCGCCATTTCGTAGTATGCAAGTATGGGAATCTGGGCAAACCGCGCAGCTTTTTTTTGATAGTGCGGATATAGGTGAAGTTTGTTTAGGTTATATCGTCAATAATTTCGATTTAGAACAAGCTTTATACGCACAAACAAAAACCGATAATGAATTGACTTGGTTTGTGTCCGATGCTTTAGTCGATATGCAGGTGGAAGAACAGCAAGTATTAGTAACACTAGCGTCTGGGACTGAAATAAGTACCTGTTTGTTAGTCGGTGCCGATGGAGAACAATCTAAAGTTCGCCAATTGGCAGATTTACACATTAAAGCGACTGATTATGCGCAACGCGCACTGATTGCGACAGTACAAACTGAAAGCGCGCACGATGAGACTGCAAGACAGATTTTTTTAGCGAATGGCCCTTTAGCTTTTTTGCCTTTGGAGGATGCCTATCATTGCTCCATTGTTTGGTCGAATTCACCCGAAGAGGTACGACGTTTAGAAACAATGGATGACGCAGCTTTCTGTGAAGAATTAACACGGGTTTTCGAGCAACGTTTAGGTCAAGTGATATCGACCAGTCCACGTTTAAGTTATCCCTTAAAAACCCAAGAGGCGGAGCACTATGTTAAATCGGGTGTTGCATTAATTGGAGACGCAGCCCACACCCTACATCCCTTAGCTGGCCAAGGTGCTAACTTGGGTATGGCTGATGCACAATGCTTAGCAAAAGTGATCTTAGAAGCAAATAAAAAACACCGATCGATAGGCGCATACCATACTTTGCGTCGTTATGAACGAGAACGTCGTTTTCATAATCGTGTCATGATGGGAGGTGTGGATGGAATTAAATATCTATTTGCGGCCCGCAATCCGATCATGCAGAAAACGCGTCAGTTTGGATTGGGTGTTATTAATAATGTAGCTTGTTTGAAAAATGTTATCGCTCGTTATGCGCTAGGTAATCCTAACACTTAAGCGTAAGGCATGGGTCTTATATACGGTTCAGTTGCTAAATTGGATGTTTCCCGAGAAAGCATGTTAAAAACTTCGTTAATAGCGGTTAAATTTTTTCGTAAGCTTTGAAGATTGATTTCTGGAGCAGGGTGAGAAAAAAATGTTCTTTTAGGGATATAAGAACTAGGATTAATTAAGATCTTAATCTCAGCAAACTCTTCGATAATCCTTTTTACGCGAATGCTTAAGGGGGAGTTTTCACAAGTAGAAGCATTAAACTCGCTAAGTGCTTTCCTGCTTGAGTCTATAAATTCGTTGATACGTAAACTTTGTAGTTCTTTTAGAATATCAGAATTCGTGTGAGATTCTTTTTTAAATATAGGGTCAATTATTTGCTCGATTTTCTCCTTAAGTAAGGAAGCAATGTCTATAATAATGACTAATTTTTGATCAATTGAAACATTTTTCATAAATTATTTGAAGATTAAATGCCAAGAAATATCAATAAAGTATAGATCTTTAATATTAAGAGAGACTTAAAAGGAGGCAAAATGGCTAAAAATGCTAAAAATTTTGCATTTATCATTCTAGATCGAGATGGTGTGATTAATTTTGAATCCAAGGAGTATATCAAGACACCTGAGGAATGGTTACCTATTCCTGGTAGTTTACAGGCCATCGGTTTACTCACCAAGGCGGGCTATACCATCGCCGTGGCGACTAATCAATCGGGTGTCGGTCGTGGCTTTTATACTGAGGCCGATTTAGCGCTTATCCATCAAAAAATGCTGGATAGTATAAAAGTAAAAGGGGGTAAGGTAGATAAGGTGTTTTATTGCCCCCATCTCCCTGACGATCATTGTAGCTGCCGTAAGCCAGGCATCGGTTTATTCGAACAAATTGCTGACTATTATCAATTGGATTTAAGAGGCATTATAGCTATTGGCGATTCTCTACGTGATATCAAAGCAGCACTGCAAGTGGGTTGCGAGCCTATCTTGGTATTAACGGGCAATGGTGAACAAACTCTGCTAAATAACCGCGAATTAGTCGATGAGATTCCAATTTTTCCTGATTTGTTAAGCGCCGTGCAGAAATTATTACAGGAAGAGCCGCATGTCTAAACCAAAACGCATTTATACCTGTCAGTCCTGTGGTGGACAGTTTTTACAATGGTCTGGCCAATGTGGTGAGTGTCAGGCTTGGAATAGTTTAGTAGAAGAAAGTACATCGCATGTGCTTCCACGGATGAATGGTTATGCAGCCGCCGATGCAAAAATAACCGATTTAAATAGCATACGATTTAGTGAAATAGAGCGATTTTCTTCAAGGATTAAAGAATTGGATAGGGTCCTAGGCGGAGGGATAGTCCCAGGTTCGGTAATATTAATGGGTGGTGATCCAGGTATTGGAAAGTCTACCTTATTGTTACAAAGTCTTTGTCAATTGAGTGATCATCATTCTGTGCTTTACATTACGGGTGAAGAATCACTTCAGCAAGTGGCTTTACGTGCGCAACGTTTAGAATTGCCACAAAAGAAAATTCGTCTGCTGACTGAAACTCGAGTTGAAAGTATTTTAACACATGCCTTGCAAGAGAAACCGCAAGTTCTAGTCATTGATTCGATACAAACCATGCATACCGATTTAATTCAATCTGCTCCGGGTGCAGTAGGCCAAGTGCGAGAAAGTGCTATGCAATTGACCCGCTTGGCTAAGCAAACAGGAATTGCTTTGTTTTTAGTGGGACATGTGACTAAGGATGGTACACTCGCAGGCCCCAGAGTTTTAGAGCATATGGTGGATACCGTTTTGTATTTTGAAGGCGAAGCGGATAGTCGACATCGATTGATACGATCGGTTAAAAATCGTTTTGGTGCGGTAAATGAATTAGGCGTTTTTGCTATGACCGAGAAAGGTTTGCGTGAAGTTAGCAATCCATCGGCGATGTTATTGTCGCGATCCGGATTAGCCGTTTCAGGTAGTTTAGTCACAGCAACTTGGCAGGGTAGTCGTCCTTTATTAGTCGAAGTACAAGCTTTAGTGGATAACAGTCACTTAGGCAATCCCCGCCGAGTAACTGTTGGTTTAGAAAGTAATCGTTTAGCCATGTTATTAGCAGTATTGCATCGACATGCCGGTATTATGACTTATGATCAGGATGTTTTTATTAATGTGGTGGGTGGTGTGCGTTTATTAGAAACCAGCGCAGATTTGCCGGTTTTATTAGCTGTGCTATCGAGTTTACGCGATAAACCCTTTCCAGAAGATTGTTTAGTATTTGGCGAGGTCGGTTTATCCGGTGAAATCCGTCCGGTGCCGAATGGTCAAGAGCGTTTACGCGATGCCGCTAAACATGGTTTTAAATCAGCAATTATTCCTAAAGCTAACATGAGTAAGCAAGCAATTAATGGTATGACGGTTTTTCCGGTGGCACAATTAACAGAAGCTCTGGATATAGCTCGGCAGATTACTAATCTAGAAAAATCGCTTAATTAAAGTTCTTTATTTTTCATTGGAATTAGTATTCGTTAAAAATTCGGAGATTACTTTGGCTATGCGCATTGCTGCCTTCCCATCTCCATAAGGTGAACCCGCTTCGCTCATCTTTTGATAATGATTTTTATCGCGCAACAATTTTTCAGCTTGATTAACAATAGTATCTATATCAGTGCCCACTAATAAAGCAGCTCCACAGGCTACACCTTCCGATCTTTCTGTTTCTTCTCTTAACACTAATAGAGGTTTATGTAAGGCAGGCGCTTCTTCTTGTAATCCACCCGAATCGGTTAGGACAAAATAACTCTCGTTTAAGAGAGTAACGAGTTCCATATATTCGAAGGGTTCACATAGAATTATATTTTTAATAGGGTTAAGTTCTTTTAAAATAAGTGTTTTGATATTAGGATTAGGGTGGATAGGTAAGATTATTTCGATAGTTGGATTTCTTTCCGCTAGTTTTTTTAATGCTTGGCAAATATTAAAGAGTGGTTTCCCAAAATTTTCACGACGGTGACAGGTTACTAATATAATTTTTTTGTCATTTGTTGCTGAAGTTTTTATCTTTTTTATAGAATGATATAAAG
>DAIQAW010000020.1:0-9566 GCA_036781465.1 Candidatus Aquirickettsiella sp. | reverse complement strand
CTTTTATATCAGTCAAACAATTAGCACAGGATAATAGTATACATTACTTACCTAATAGCCTTACTATCATTATAACATCGTTTGGATTTGCCGCGATTATACCAAGCTTACGCAGTTATTTTCATAGTAATGTTAAACAATTACGTCAAGTCATTATTTTCGGTAGTTTAATCCCGCTTATTTGTTATATTTTTTGGAATGGGGCTATTATGGGAATTATTTCTAACCATAAACTTTTAACAATTGCCCAATCCAGCCAATCTGCTAGTCATCTGACTAATACATTGAGCCATTTACTAAACAAAAAAAGCATTACTTTATTTGCTTGGATTTTTACATCCATTTGTTTAGCAACTTCTTTTTTAGGTGTCGGTATTAGTTTATCTGATTTCTTACTTGATGGTTTGGCGTTGAGCCAAACCAAAAAAAATAAATTTATCGTGTATTTATTTACTTTCTTACCTCCTTTAATAGTTGTTTTGTTTTATCCCGCTTCATTTATGCTAGCACTGAATTATGCTGGCATTTGGTGTGCTGTTTTGTTGGCATTGCTTCCCGCATTAATGGCTTGGTCTGGGCGTTACCGACAACAAATTAATGCCACCTACTGCGTAATGGGCGGAAAAAAATTATTATGTTTGCTGATCCTGTGCTCCTCTATTATTATTGCGCATGCGGTTATAGTTGATGTTTTTTAATTTATACTCTTCGCACTTGAATTTTTTTATGCGTTGCCGTTCAACTCGCAATCCTCATGTATTTTAAATACAACTCTGGTTGCTTTGTTACGCGAGCCGTTTCAAAAAACCCCATTGCTGTGAGTATATTTAAATTGGAGTTTTGGAATATTTCTGATTATGGGGTAAATAGGGAATCTTAAATGTCTTACCAAAAAAAATATGCAGATGCGATTCGCTTTCTAAGCATAGATGCCGTGGAAAAAGCGAAATCAGGTCATCCTGGCATGCCCATGGGAATGGCTGATATTGCAACAGTTTTATGGAGAGAATTTTTAATTCATAATCCCAATAATCCAAACTGGAGTAATCGCGACCGCTTTATTTTATCCAATGGTCATGGATCGATGCTACATTATGCGCTACTTCATTTGACCGGCTATGATCTTTCACTAGACGAAATTAAAAAATTTCGTCAATTACATTCAAAAACACCTGGGCATCCTGAAGTTCATTTAACTCCTGGTATAGAAACAACAACCGGACCTCTCGGTCAAGGATTTGCGAATGCGGTGGGTATGGCCTTAGCCGAAAAAAATTTAGCCGCTCACTTTAACCGTCCTTCTCACACCATTATCGATCATTTTACTTATGTATTCTTAGGTGATGGCTGTTTGATGGAAGGTATTTCTCATGAAGCGGCTTCTTTAGCAGGATGTTTAGGCTTAGGTAAATTAATTGCTTTTTGGGACAACAATAACATTTCTATTGATGGTAATGTTTCAGGCTGGTTTAAAGATAATACCCCTGAACGCTTTAAAGCTTATCATTGGCATGTTATTTCTGATATTGATGGCCATGATCCTAAGCAAATTAAAATAGCCATAGAAAAAGCTCGTACCATTACTGATAAGCCAAGCTTACTTTGTTGTAAAACCAAAATTGCATTTGGCGCCCCTAACTTAGTTGACAGCCATCAAGCACATGGAGCCGCATTAGGCGAAAAAGAAGTTGCCGCCACCCGATTGGCATTACATTGGAATTATCTACCTTTCGAAATACCAGAAGATATTTATCAAGCATGGGATGCTCGCTCGAAAGGAAATGCTTTAGCAAAAGCATGGGAAGAAAAATGGAATGTCTATCAAACAGCTTTTCCGGAACTCGCCAAAGAATATCAACGCAGAATTAACCGAAAATTACCTTCAAATTGGGAAGAAAAAACCAAAAAAATTATCGAGGATGTTTACAAAAATCCTGTAGAAAAAATAGCAACACGTAATGCCTCACAAAATGCGTTAAACGTCCTTGCCCCGCTTTTACCAGAATTGTTAGGTGGATCTGCAGACCTAACCGAATCCAATTCTACCCTTTGGAAAGGCTCTAGAGTTTTGACTAAAGTAAACCCATCTGGAAATTATATTCACTATGGCGTGCGAGAATTTGGTATGTCTGCCATGATGAACGGTATAGCCCTCCATGGAGGATTCATTCCTTTTGGAGGAACTTTTTTAGTATTTAGTGATTATGCACGCAACGCTGTTCGTTTATCTGCATTAATGAAACAGCAAGTAATCCTTATTTATACCCACGATTCGATCGGGCTAGGCGAAGACGGTCCAACCCACCAACCTATTGAACATATCAATAGTTTAAGGCTTATACCAAATCTTTCGGTTTGGCGGCCTTGTGATTCACTAGAAACCACAGTTGCCTGGCAACAAGCTATACAACATTTAGGTCCTACTTGTTTATTACTCACTCGACAAGCTATACCCTCGCAAACTCACAACCAAGAAACTTTACAATCTATCCATCGTGGTGCTTATATTCTTCTGGATAGTCCATCAACACCAGAAGCTATTATCATTGCAACAGGTTCTGAAGTCAGTTTAGCAATAAAGGCTGCACAAGCTTTAAATCAACAAGGCAGACAAATCAGAGTGGTATCTATGCCTTCTGCTGATCGTTTTGAACAACAAGATCCAGCCTATAAAGCTAAAATTTTGCCTAATTCGATTACATTACGCCTCGCTATAGAAGCAGGAACTAAAGATTTTTGGTACCGGTATGTAGGTAATAAAGGTAAAGTCATCGGACTTAACCAGTTCGGTGAATCTGCACCTGGTACTGAAGTCTTTAAAAATTTTGGGTTTACTACTGAAAATGTAATTAAAACACTAAACCAACTATTAACTGATTAAGTTAGGAGAGCATTATGACAATACGTATCGCTATTAATGGTTATGGTCGTATAGGCCGTAATATTTTAAGGGCTTTTTTTGAAAACCCTAAGCAGCATGATGTAAAAATTATTGCAATAAATGATTTAGGTAATATCGAAATTAATGCTCACCTAACCCGTTACGATACTACCCATGGGAAATTTAAAGGAACCATAAGTATCGATAAAGATTATTTAATTATCAATAACCAGCGGATAAAAATTTTCTCAGAACGGAATCCAGAGAATTTACCTTGGAAAGAATTAGATATCGATGTTGTGCATGAATGTACTGGCCTATTCACTTCACCAGAAAAAGCTGGGAAACATATCAAAGCAGGAGCAAAAAAAGTTATTATTTCTGCCCCTGCTGGCAATGGGGTAGATGCTACCATTGTCTATGGGGTTAATCACCATACCCTAAAAAGTAGCGATACCATTATTTCTAACGCTTCTTGTACCACCAATTGTCTAGCACCTTTAGCTAAAGCTTTACATGAAAATTTAGGAATTATTCAGGGTTTAATGACCACTATTCATGCCTACACTAATGATCAAGTGCTTATCGATACTTATCACCCCGATATGTATCGGGCACGATCCGCAACTCATTCTATGATCCCTGCTAAAACGGGAGCGGCTTCGGCACTCGGTTTAGTGTTGCCTGAACTAGCTGGAAAACTTGACGGTTTAGCTATACGCGTTCCTACGATAAATGTGTCTTTAGTCGATTTAAGTTTTCAAGCAAAACGCATAACGACTGCAAAAGAAGTAAATGAAATCTTAAAAAAAACCTCTGAAAGTAGCTCGCTTAAAGGTCTACTTAATTACAGTGAAGAACCCCTCGTTTCGATAGACTACAACCACAATCCAGCATCTTCCACTGTGGATGGAAACCAAACTCGTGTTATTGGGGATTTTGTTAAGGTTCTTGCCTGGTATGACAATGAATGGGGATTTTCTAATCGGATGCTGGATGTTACCACTGCATTAATGGATGCAGCTTAATTTATCCGGAAAAAAGATGTTTTAAAATAAATAGGGGCTTGAAAGTTAACAAGTTAGGAGACGGATTTTGAAGCTAAACCCGATAAATTAAGGGGAAAGCTATATTTTTATCGGAAATATAGTATAGATATAGTCAAATAATGTTATAGTATTAGGTTCAATTTCGCTCAATTAATAGAGAATTCATATGGCACGCGTTACTGTGGAAGATTGTTTAAAGAAAGTTAAAAATCATTTTGAGTTAGTCATACTAGCCTCGAAGCGGGCCAGGCAAATTGCTAAAGGCGGCATGGCCATGGTTGATCCCGAAAATGACAAACCTACCGTGATAGCCTTAAGAGAAATCGCTGATGGAAAATTCAATGCAGCAGGAGAAAAATCAGATCAGGAAACTGGCGGCGGCGACATAGGTGGATCACTTTCTGTGGGCTTGTAAAAAGCCGGAGGCGCTTGCATGCACATGTTTAGTGACCTCAAAAAAGAACTGCAAATCTATCTATCCCCTCAGCAAATAAAACAAGTTTATAACGCTTATCAATTTGCTGCTAGGGCCCATTCTGGCCAAAAACGCCATAGTGGCGATCCTTACATTAGCCATCCCATTGCTGTTGCTAAAATTCTCGCTCAAATGCGCATGGATGTTCAAACTATAATCGTCGCAATTTTACATGATGTGATTGAAGACACTTCTATTGAAAAAATTGTTTTAACTACGACATTTGGCAATGAAATAGCAGAGCTTGTTGATGGGATGAGTAAACTGACCCAAATTCAATTCCAAAGTCGTGCTGAAGCTCAAGCAGAAAATTTTCGTAAAATGCTGCTAGCCATGGCAAAAGATATTCGCATCATTATTATAAAATTAGCGGATCGTTTGCATAATATGCGCACATTATCTGCAGTTCCTGTAGAAAAACGTCATCGCATTGCTAAAGAAACCTTAGATATTTATGCCCCTATCGCACAGCGATTAGGTATGCATATAGTACGCATAGAGTTAGAAGACCTTTGTTTTTTAAATCTATATCCATGGCGATATCGAATATTACAAGAAACGGTACAAAAAAATCGTCGCAAACATAAAGCAAGTATCCATAAAATAGAATCCGCTTTAAAAGAGTGTTTGGACAAACATCATTTACCTTTTCACACTATATGGCATAAAAAAAAGCATCTTTATCAAATTTATAAAAAAATGCGAGAAAATCATTTAGCCTTCAATGAGATCATTGATATCCCTATTTTTTGTATTATTGTAAATAATATTGATAGTTGCTATCGCGTATTAGGTGCTGTACATAACCTTTACAAACCTTTGCCAGATCATTTCCATGACTATATCGCACTTCCTAAAGCGAATGGTTATCAAGCATTACATACTACTTTATTTGGCCCTGCTGCCACTTCAATTCACATACAAATTCGTACGGCTATGATGGATAATGGTGCTGATCACGGTATTGTAAGTTACTGGTTAGAAGAAAAAACTAAAGCTAATGAACTCCGTCCACATTTACGAGCACGAGAATGGCTTAAACGTTTACTTGATATTCAACAAACAACTCCTAGTTCTTTAGAATTCATGGAGACGGTTAAAATTGACCTTTTTCCCACCGATATATATATCTTTACCCCTAAAGGTGACATCATTGAACTCCCTCACAAAGCAACTTTGATCGATTTCGCTTACGCGATCCATTCTGATATTGGAAACCATTGTATTGCAGCTAAAATTGATAAACATCTAGCACCACTTAGCACCCATCTACAAAGTGGTCAAACTGTAGAAATCATAACGGATCAGAAAACTTTTCCTGATTCATGCTGGTTAGAGTTTGTAGCAACAGGACGCGCTCGTAGTCATATCAGGCAATTTTTCAAAAATAAGCAACATAATGAAGCTGTACAATTAGGCCAACGCCTGCTGGACAATAACTTAACTCCTTTAGGGCAGGATAGTATAAATATCCACTCCAAAAATTTTAGTAAGACCTTACAAAAGTTTCAATACGATTCCTTGGAAAACTTACTTGAAGCTATTGGACTCGGTTATATACACCCTGCTTTAGTCGCTTATTCATTATGTAGCTTGAAACCCAATTTTAAAAATCAAGTTAATTCATTGCCATTGTTTCTTAAAAATGCAGATAATGGTTTAATCACATTTGCCGAGTGTTGCCGACCTATCCCAGGCGATGAAATTATAGGTTTACTCAATGCCGGACATGGCCTTACTGTACATTTACAACGATGTAAATATGCCGCACGACTTATTAAAAAAAATCCTGAACGCGCCATTTCTATACAATGGGAAAAACAAACTAACGGTTTTTTTAAAACTGATATTTATATTGAAACTATTAATCAACACGGTGCATTAGCATTATTAACACATAATATTGCTAAAGCCGATGCTAATATTGAAAATATTAAAGTAGAAAGTCGCGATAGAAAACACAGTATTATTCATTTTACTTTATCAGTATTCAATCGCAAACATTTAGCCAAAGTCATCCGTTTTTTACGCACTATTCAATGTATAATAAAAATTAGTCGTCACCTTTCATTATAAAAAATTGTCCTAAATTTTACTAGCACAGTCAAAATTCAAGTGCGAAGAGTAATAGGCAAAGCATCAATTAACCTAATATCTCCCACATAAATTGCTGCCAAACGTCTCCCCCATCGATCCGCAACATAATCGACTTTAAACCCTATGTTTTTTAATTGTTTCTCAGCAGCTTCTGAACTTGGAGCTGATTTTAAAATTTTTGGAAAATGACTCGCCTTCGCGCGCTGTTCTAAACTCAAGCGAGTATTTCTCGAACTTAAAGCTAAACCATCTGTTGCACGAATTATTGAGCAACCAACGATTTCTGTTTCCAAAAAAAGCGCTCGGGCCATTTTTTTGATGAGTAATAATTGTTGAAAATCTTTTTCGCCATAATAGGCATGGGTCGGCTTTACAATATTCAGATATTTTAGCACCACTGTTAACATCCCAATAAAATGCCCAGGACGAAACTTTGCTTCTAATTCTTTGCCTAGATAACTAGTATCATGAATTTGAATTTGATAATTATCAGAATAAACAGTTTCAGAATCTAACAATAGTAAATAATCCACTTTTTGCTTATTTAGCAAAACTATGTCTTCATCTAAACTACGTGGATAATGTATAAAATCTTCTATTTGATTAAATTGCTTAGCATTTACAAAAATAGCTACTATAGTCAAATCATTTTCAGCTTGGGAACGAGCACAAAGACTTAAATGTCCCGCATGCAAATGACCCATGGTATGAACAAATCCTATATTTTTATTATTATTATTTCTTCTTATGATTGGCCAATCTTCAAGATTAGTAACTATGTTCATAACCAGGAAATTCTTTGTGTTTAACAGAATGACTATAGTGATCAACTGCTTTTCGGATCAATTGATTACCATTAAGAAAGTGGTTAACAAATTTAGGTTTGAAATCCACATTGAGTCCTAATAAATCTTGTAAAACTAAAATCTGACCGTCAGTATCAACACCCGCTCCTATACCAATTGTTGAAATTTTTAGAGCAGTTGTTATTTCTTTGGCCAGTTGCGCTGGAACACACTCGAGAACTATGGAAAAACAACCCGCTTGCTCTAAAGCAAAGGCATCTTCTTTAAGTCGCTCTGCCTGAACATGGGTTTTTCCCTGAACCTTATACCCACCCAAGCTATGAACGAATTGAGGAGTTAAACCTAGATGACCCATAACTGGAATACCTGATTCGACTAAATACCTTATCAAGGAAAGATTTCCTGCTGCACCCTCTAATTTAACAGCTTGTGCGCCTGCCTGCATAAGCTTTTGCACAGCGTTGACACTACGACTTAATGATCGGCGATAACTTAAAAAAGGAAGATCACTAATAATAAATTTAGAAGGGGCACCGCGACATACTGCAGCCGTATGGAGTTTCAGCATCGTCATTGTGGCCATAACCGTATCTTTAAAGCCATGCACAGTCATGGCAAGACTATCGCCAATTAATAGTGCATCTAATGAAGATTCATTAAGGATTTTTGCGGTACTATAATCATAACAAGTTAAGATTACGATTTTTTCTTTAGTTATTTTTTTTTTAGCAAATTCTAAAACGTTCATAGGCTAGTCACCTGAAAAAGATGACCATAGCAAAGAACATTAGGTACCTGTCGCATGATCAAGTCCTCATCGCTTCTTGAAAAAATTACCGTCTCCTTCCAGAAGGATAGGAGCAAGGACAGTTTAAAGCGCTAATGGCCAATTATCAAGTTATATAGTTGTATCTTTGGAAATGATTGTAGAATCAAAAAAATATTAAGGAAATGTTAGCATTTTATAGTTTTATGCATATGATTCGCCACTATTTGTAATAATTGTTGGGCTATTACTTGTTTAGTGGCACACGCTAAATGGATAGGCACATCAGAAGATAATACAGTTACTTCATTTTTATCACTATCAAAACCAATTTCTGTTTGACTAACATCATTAACTACCATTAAATCTATGTTTTTACTTCTCCGTTTCTCTTCGGCAAATTTTAAAGTATATTCAGTTTCTGCAGCAAAACCAACCAATAAAGGTTTAGCTTCTAAGTTCATTTGACTGACAGTATTTAAAATGTCAATGGTAGGTTTTAGTTGTAAAGTTAAAGGTGTTTTCGTTTTTTTAATTTTGTGCAACGCTGGATTTATAATTTGATAATCTGCAACTGCAGCAGTACTTATAAAAACCGTCTGTTGACTAATTTCCTTCTCAACAGCTGCTAGCATTTCGCTGGCGGTCTTCACCGATATAAATTTCAATTTCTTTGGTGGGGTTAAAGCGACAGGTCCACTAATGAGAGTAACTTCAGCACCCGCTTCTATGGCAGCCTGGGCTAAAGCAAATCCCATCTTACCTGAACTACGATTTGATAAATAGCGTACTGGATCGATGCATTCTTGAGTCGGACCTGCAGTAATTAATATTCTTTGGTTGTGTAAGTAGGGTTTGATGAATACTTTTGATAAAGAATCCACTATCTCTAAAGGTTCTAACATGCGCCCTAAACCAAAGTCTCCACAAGCTTGACTTCCTTCTCCAGGTCCTACAAATAAACAATCCCTTTCTTTAAGCATATTAACGTTATCTTGCGTTGCTTGATTAAACCACATCACTTGATTCATTGCAGGTACAATAATTAAACGTGCCTCGGACGCCAAACATAATGTACTCAATAAATCATCAGCAAAACCGTGAGCTAATTTAGCAATCACATGTGCTGTAGCAGGGGCTATCAAAATACAATCGGGCCATCGTGCAAGGTCAATATGACTCATTGCAGCTTCAGCTTCAACATCTATAAGTTCTTCATATATTTTATGTTGTGAAACTGTTTGCAGTGTCAAAGGTGTTACAAAGGCTTTACCACAAGAAGTTAAAACAACTCGAATATCATGATATTGTTCTTTGAGTTTTCTAATAAGTTCTGGAGTTTTATAAGCAGCAATACTACCTGTAATACCCAATAATATGCGTTTATTCATTGGTTTAGAATAGCAAAAAGGGGCATTAAAAGTAATGCCCCTTTTTATAATATTTTAATTTATTTTTTTTACACTGCTAATCTCAAAAAATATTCGTCAAA
>DAIQAW010000019.1:0-9599 GCA_036781465.1 Candidatus Aquirickettsiella sp. | reverse complement strand
ATACGACGAGACAAGGAGAGAACGAAGTTCAGAGTCGAGGAGCCCGCGATAGGCGCGCGTTGACGGGCGAAGCAGGAAACGCCTCACGCCGTCAAGTCATTGTGGGAGACGCGGGCATGAATCCTATTAGGGATGAGTGCGCGTCGGACGCAGGACGGTCGCGGTCTAATGATAGTCGCGTAATGAAAACAAATTTCGGGGACATGACGGCCGAAATTTTTCGCGAGCATAGCGACTCACTCGTTAGGGCAAAGTATATCATTTGGTAATAACCTTTTCTCTTTATAAACTTCCTTAGTCTGCTCCTACTCTTAAAGAAAACGTTGTACATTATTCGGAATGCAGGATGTCAATTGTGACCCTACAGTGTAGAAATAATATGCATGTAGAATTTTAGTCGTCGAAGGTTGTATACTAGCGACAAATTTGTTCAGGGTAACGAAAAAACCATGTTACAGAATTATTTTCCCATACTCATTTTTATTGCTTTTGGCTTATTTATCGGTGTAGCGGCTTTAGCTATCGGTCGTTTAACGGGCTTGCAACGTCCGGATCCGGCCAAGCTGTCTTCTTATGAATGTGGTTTTCCAGGTATTAGCGATGCGCGCTTGCCTTTCGATATTCGTTATTATCTTGTGGCGATTTTATTCATTATTTTTGATTTAGAGACTGCTTTCTTATTTCCCTGGGCGGTTTCTTTAAGACGCATTGGCTTTCCTGGGTTACTAGCGATGGGGATCTTTTTGGGTTTATTATTGATAGGTTTTATCTACGAGTGGAAAAAAGGGGCCTTACAATGGGAATAGAACCATTATTACAACAACAAGGGTTTGTCATTACATCTTTGGATAAGCTGCTTGGCTGGGCGCGTAGTGGATCCTTATGGCCGATGTCGTTTGGTTTGGCGTGTTGTGCAGTAGAAATGATGCATTCAGCTGCAGCACGGTATGACCTAGATAGATTTGGCGTGGTATTTCGGCCCAGTCCACGGCAATCTGATGTAATGATTGTAGCAGGGACCTTATGTAACAAAATGGCTCCTGCTTTACGTAAGGTTTACGATCAAATGGCAGAACCTAGATGGGTGATATCGATGGGATCCTGTGCAAACGGTGGAGGTTATTACCATTACTCCTATTCGGTAGTACGCGGTTGCGATAGAATTGTACCGGTGGATGTGTATGTGCCAGGCTGTCCACCCACTGCAGAAGCATTAGTGTATGGTGTTATACAATTGCAAAATAAAATAAAAAAAACTCACTTTATTGAGCGTACTTAAATTATGTCAGACGTTGTTCTGCAACTACAAAAAATAAATCAACGCTTTGATTCTGTTATTCAAGAAATAATTGTTGAGCGTGGTGAAGTCAGTTTAGAGATTCCAGCTGAGGAGTTACATGCTGTTGGTTTAGCATTACGTGATGAAGTGGATTTTAGATTTGAATTATTAGTGGATATTTGTGTCGTGGACTATGCTGAGTATGGCATCAGCGAATGGACGACTGAACGTTCCACGCTAACGGGTTTTGAACGTGGGGTTGATATGACCGGTGATTTGCAGCCCATCGCTTGGACTAAACCACGGTTTGCAGTGGTTTATCATTTTTTATCTCTCACGCACAATCAGCGTTTACGTTTGCGTGTTTTTGCTAAGGGTGAGCCACCGCAAGTGCCGTCTGTCATTAAACTATGGCCAGCAGCTGATTGGTATGAACGAGAAGCGTTTGATTTGTATGGTGTTTTTTTTGATGGACATCCCGACTTGCGGCGTTTGTTAACCGATTATGGTTTTGTTGGCCATCCTTTTCGTAAAGATTTTCCGTTAACGGGACATGTTGAGGTCCGTTACGATGCAACCGAGGGACGAGTTATTTATCAACCGGTTACGGTGACACCACGTACTTTAGTGCCAAAAACCATTCGCAAAACAACGAATGAAGCTATCTTAACTTGTTTTCATCAAAAACCAGAGTGAATGTTGCATGCCTGAAATTCGTAATTACACGTTAAACTTTGGTCCACAACATCCTGCTGCACATGGCGTGTTGCGCCTGATCTTAGAATTAGATGGAGAGGTTATCCAATCGGCGGATGCACATATTGGTTTATTGCATCGCGCGACCGAAAAACTAGCTGAATCTAAACCCTACAACCAAAGTATTGGTTATATGGATCGTTTAGATTATGTTTCGATGATGTGTAATGAGCATGCC
Source organism: Candidatus Aquirickettsiella sp. (assembly GCA_036781465.1). Lineage (GTDB taxonomy): Bacteria > Pseudomonadota > Gammaproteobacteria > Diplorickettsiales > Diplorickettsiaceae > Aquirickettsiella. The sequence goes on along the minus strand of DAIQAW010000019.1, from coordinate 7,386 downwards.
TACGTGTTGGCGATAGAAAAATTGTTAGGCGTGACGCCTCCGAAACGCGCTCAATATATTCGTGTTATGTTTGATGAAATTACACGTATTTTGAATCATTTATTGTGGTTGGGTGCACATGCCTTAGATATCGGTGCAATGACGGTTTTTTTATATTGCTTTCGTGAACGCGAAGATTTAATCGACTGCTATGAAGCTGTGTCAGGTTCGCGTATGCACGCAACTTATTATAGACCCGGAGGTGTATATCGTGATCTACCGGATAAAATGCCACAGTACAAACCTTCTCAATGGCATAATGAAAAAGAAACACGTGAGATGAACGCGAATCGAGAGGGAAGTTTATTAGACTTTATTGAAAGCTTTATTACACGATTTCCTAAATTGATTGACGATTATGAAACTTTGCTGACCGATAATCGTATATGGAAACAACGCACCGTTGGCATTGGTGTTTTAACGGCGGAACGTGCTTTACAGTTAGGGTGTACTGGACCCATTTTACGCGCTTCAGGTGTTGCTTGGGATCTACGTAAGAAGCAACCGTATGAAGTGTATGATGAATTAGATTTTGATATACCAATAGGCAGCAAAGGCGATTGTTATGATCGTTATCTGGTGCGTGTCGAAGAAATGCGTCAATCAAACGCATTAATTAAACAATGTGTGGGTTGGTTACGTGCTAATCCAGGTCCTGTCACATTGACTGAGCATAAAGTGGTGCCGCCGCCGCGTTTACAAATAAAAGAAGATATGGAATCACTCATCCATCATTTTAAACTATTTAGTGAAGGTTATTGCGTGCCACCTGGTGAAGCGTATGCCGCGATAGAACATCCTAAAGGTGAATTTGGAATTTACATGGTTTCGGATGGTGCAAATAAACCTTATCGGGTTAAAATACGCGCAGCTGGATTTCCGCACTTGGCAGCTTTAAATGAATTGGTTTCCGGACACATGATTGCTGATTTAGTCGCTATACTGTCCAGCCTAGATATCGTATTTGGTGAAATCGATCGATGAAGAAAGAGACGAATAACAAAAGCGACCTATTATCTGAAGATTTAAAAATCGCTATTGAGAAATGGACCAAGAAATATCCACCGGATCGTAGGCAGTCGGCAGTATTACCCGCCTTGATGCTTGCACAAGAGTATAATGGTGGTTATTTACCTCGAGACTTAATTGATGCAGTGGCCGATTATTTAGAAATGTCACGAGTGACTGCTTATGAAGTGGCCACGTTCTATACGATGTATGAACTTAAACCGATAGGTCGACATAAGATAGGGGTTTGTACCAATGTTTCTTGTATGCTGAGCGGTTGCGACAAAATTGTTGCGCATTTGCAAAATCGTTTACAAATTAAATTCGGTGAAACTACAGCAGATGAAAAATTTAGCTTACGTGAAGTTGAATGCTTAGGTGCCTGTGCAAACGCCCCCGTAATCCATATCGGACAACGTTATTATGAAGATTTAACATCCGAAAAATTAGATAAAATCTTGGATAACTTAGATGGCGAATGAAATTTGTTTCCGTACTTTACAGTTTGATGAGCCCTGGAGCCTAGCCAACTATCGGCGTGTGGGTGGTTATCAAGTTTGGGAAAAGATCCTAAAGGAAAAAACGCCGCCGGAACAAATTATTGCCGAATTAAAACTCTCGTGTTTACGCGGTCGTGGTGGAGCCGGTTTTCCCACTGGCTTAAAATGGAGCTTTATTACGCGTGGTGCTCCAGGTCAAAAATATATTCTCTGTAATTCGGATGAAGGAGAACCTGGAACCTGCAAAGATCGAGATATTTTACGTTTTAATCCACATCAATTGATTGAAGGCATGGCAATTGCTGCTTATGTGATGGGCGCCAGTGTGGGTTATAATTATATACGCGGTGAATATTATGAACCTTTTGAGCGCTGTGAAGCCGCTATCGCAGAGGCCATTGATGCAGGCTATTTGGGCGCAAATATTTTAAATTCTGGATTTGATTTTCAACTGTATAACCATTTGGGCGCTGGCGCTTATATTTGTGGTGAAGAAACCGCTTTAATGGAATCCTTAGAAGGAAAAAAAGGTTTTCCACGTTTTAAACCACCTTTTCCAGCGAATTATGGCTTATATGGCCGTCCCACAACGATTAACAATACTGAAACCTTAGCTTCCGTCCCAGTGATCTTGCAAAAAGGTGGGAAATGGTTTTTAGAATTAGGAAAACCGAACAATGGAGGTTGTAAATTATTTAGTGTGACGGGACATGTGAATAAACCGGGCAATTTTGAAGTACCTTTAGGTATTGCATTTAAAGAATTATTAGCACTTGCCGGTGGAATGAAAGAAGGTAGAAACTTGAAAGCTGTGATTCCAGGTGGATCATCGATGCCGGTGTTATCGGCAGAAGCGATGTGGAATACCACGATGGACTATGATTCGATTGCTAAAGCAGGCTCGATGTTAGGCTCAGGAGCGGTGATCATCATGGACGAAACGACTTGTATGGTAAAAATTTTAACGCGCATTGCACATTTTTATAAAGAAGAATCTTGTGGTCAATGTACGCCTTGTCGCGAAGGAACCGGCTGGATGTGGCGTGTATTGCACCGTATAGAGCATGGGCTAGGGCGGATGAGTGATTTGGATTTATTAGATAGTGTGGCAGGGAAGATTATGGGGCATACTATTTGTGCCTTAGGTGATGCGGCGGCGATGCCGGTACAAAGTTTTATTAAACATTTTCGAAATGATTTTATTGAACATATTGAACATAAAAGGTGTCCAGTAGGTGATGCCCATGAGAATTAATTTTCTTTCAAACACAAAAATTTGTTTGAGTTCGCGAACGACTGGCGAGGACCAGAGCCCAGATGTTCAACAGGAAATCAAGCAAATTGGTCGAGAAAAAATATGATAGATATTGAAATAGATGGTCGTATACTCCACGTCGAACAAAATACCACCATAATAGAAGCGGCTGATAAAGCGGGCATTTATATTCCACGTTTTTGCTATCATAAAAAACTTTCTATCGTTGCTAATTGTCGTATGTGTTTAGTTGAAGTTGAAAAATCTGGAAAACCTTTACCCGCTTGTGCGACTCCAGTCACTGCAGGGATGAAAGTTTTTACTATCTCAGCAAAAGCTAAAGAAGCGCAACGCTCAGTGATGGAATTTTTATTGATTAATCATCCTTTAGATTGTCCTATTTGCGATCAAGGTGGTGAATGTGAATTACAAGATCTTTCTTTAGGATATGGTGCCTCGCTATCGCGGTTTACTGAAGGTAAACGTTCTGTCAAAGATGATAATTTAGGACCATTAATCTCCACTGAAATGACACGTTGCATACAATGTACACGGTGTGTGCGTTTTGGTCAGGAGGTTGCTGGAATTAAAGAATTAGGGACACTCAATCGCGGCGAAAATTTGCAAATTAGTACCTACATAGAACATAGTTTGAAATCTGAATTATCGGGAAATATTATTGATCTTTGTCCCGTGGGTGCGCTGACGTCGAAACCGTTTCGTTTTACCGCACGTGCTTGGGAATTACAACAATCCGCTTCGATAGCACCCCATGATTGTTTGGGCTCGAATATTTATTTACATACTCGTCGCGAACAAGTAATGCGCGCAGTACCGAGAGAAAATGAAGCGATCAATGAAACCTGGCTATCGGACCGGGATCGATATAGTTATCTTGGTATTCATAGTAAAGAACGCTTGACCAAACCGCATATTAAAGAAAATGGACAATGGTTTATTGTCGATTGGGAAACTGCATTAGAGAAAGTGGTGTTAGAATTTAAAAAAATTCTAAAACAACAGGGTGCGCAAGCCATTGGGGGCTTAGCTTCACCTTCGAGTACCACTGAAGAATTTTATTTTTTCCAAAAATTATTGCGTAGTTTGGGTACTCAGCATATTGATCATCGCTTACACCAAACTGATGTATTGGATCAAATGCGAGCACCACTATGTCCGCCTGGTTTAACTTTGTCAGCATTAGAAAAAGCATCTTTTGTTTGGTTGGTTGGCTCTAATATTCGGCGTGAACAACCGATTGCAGCACAGCGTTTACGTAAAGCGAATTTAGCCGGTACAAAAATTGCCAGTCTGAATTGTGTGGATATGCGTGTTTCTTTTGCATTGCATGAAAATCGATGCGTGAGTCCGGAAGAATTCGTACCGACTTTATTAGGTATTGCTAAAGGTTTGGATGACAATCAATCTTTGGCAGCGTTTGCAGCGATCACACCCAACACTCTTCAAAGTGATTTAGTTGCACAATTAAAAGCTTCAGAAAATACGGTGATTGTTTTAGGCGCCTTAGCACAGAATCATCCACAAGCCAGTTTAATTAGAACATTAACTAATTTTATTGCGTGTCAAACAGGCGCGCGCTGTGTGACTTTGACTGAAGGTGCGAATAGTGCAGGTGCTTGGTTAGCCGGTGCTATACCCCATCGTGCTCCCTGCGGTGTATCCGTCGCTGAACCCGGTTTATCCGCCGCTGAGATGCTCAATGCAGATTTACGTGCGTTTATTTTATTGAATGTCGAACCAACTCTAGATTGTGCTAATCCACAGCGTGTTAGTAAGGCATTAAAGCAAGCTGATTTTGTACTCGCTCTGTCAGCTTTTAAAGCACCATCCTTACTCGATCATGCGCACGTTATTTTACCGATGGCAACATTTGCTGAAATTCAAGGTAGTTTTATCAATACGGCGGGTTGTTGGCAAACCTTCTCAGCAGCAATACCGCCACTAGGTCTAGCACGTTCTGCATGGGAAATTTTACAAACATTAGGTAATCATTTTGAGTTAACTGATTTTAACCGTTCTGATCATGCATTTATTCGTGAAGAACTGGAACCGATATTGTTAGAATATCTTGGCAGCACTCATGTTGTTGATCGGACAAAACAAAACCTAAACTTCGTGAATGTAACACCACCCGTGCAAGCGCATAGAAAGCAAATAACAAGAATTAGTGAATGGCCTATTTATGGTGTCGACAGTTTGGTGCGTCGATCGTTAGCCTTACAAGCTTCTGCTAGCAATGATCCGGTTTGTATTGCGATGAATCCTGCATTAGCTAATGAATTAAATTTTACTTCCGGTCAACTCATTCGTATTGAACAAGAAACAGGACAGGCTTTATTACCTTTATCAATACAAACGGGTATTCCTGATAATTGCGTTTACATTGCCGCAGGTTGTGAAGAAACTACTGCCTTAGGTGAATCATTTGGGGTAGTTAATCTCTATGCTGAATGATTTACTATTATTAATTTGGATCCTGCTTAAGATTATTGTTATTACTATTCCCTTATTATTAATGGTTGCGTATTTAACCTTTATTGAACGTAAAGGCATTGGTTATATGCAAACCCGTATTGGACCAAATCGGGTGGGTCCCTTAGGTTTTTTACAACCGATTGCCGATGTGGTTAAGTTAATTACCAAAGAGATTATTGTTCCAACTGCTTCGAATCGTTATTTATTTATTTTAGCACCCATTATTACCATCGCGCCGGCATTAGCCGCTTGGGCCGTTATACCATTTAGCGAAGGTTTAGCGTTAACACAAATTAATGCCGGTGTATTGTATTTATTTGCGATTACTTCGTTGGGTGTATACGGGATTTTAATTGCGGGCTGGGCGACGAATTCTAAATATGCTTTATTAGGTTCATTACGCGCGGCAGCACAGACAATTTCTTATGAAATTGCCATGGGCTTTTCATTTGTTGGTGTGTTATTAGCAGCAGGTAGCATGAATCTCCATGATATTGTGTTACGTCAACAAGGCGGTATTTTTCATTGGTTTTGGCTACCTTTATTACCGCTGTTTGTCTGTTATTGGATTTCCGGAATTGCTGAAACTAATCGCGCTCCTTTTGATTTAGCTGAAGGCGAATCTGAGATCGTGGCAGGTTTCCATGTTGAATATTCAGGTGTTAGTTTTGCTTTATTCTTTCTCGCTGAATATATGAATATGATTTTAATCTCAGCGATTGCCAGCTTATTATTTTTAGGTGGTTGGCTATCACCTTTTCAAGGTATTGCGGTGTTAAACCAAGCATTGATTTGGGTTCCCGGTATCCTGTGGTTTTTTATTAAAATGGCTGGGTTTTTAGGACTTTTTATTTGGTCGCGCGCAACTTTTCCTCGATATCGCTATGACCAACTGATGCGTTTGGGTTGGAAAGTGTTAATTCCAGTTACTTTAGTTTGGATAGGGTTTGTTGCTGTTGCCGTACAATTTAAATGGGGCCCTTGGTTTAGCGCATGAATTTGTTAAGAAAAATAGTACAACTTATTAAAACTTTTACACTCTGGGAACTTTTTAAGGGACTAGGTGTGACTGGTCGACATTTTTTTAAGAAAAAGGTTACCATACAATTTCCCGAAGAAGAAACACCCCGCTCAGTACGATTTCGCGGCTTACATGCTTTACGTCGTTATCCTAATGGCGAGGAACGCTGTATTGCCTGTAAATTATGTGAAGCCGTGTGTCCCGCGTTGGCGATTACCATCGAAGCAGAGCCACGCGATGATGGTTCACGACGTACGACCTTATATGAGATTGATTTGTTTAAATGTATCTATTGTGGATTTTGCGAAGAATCCTGTCCAGTCGATGCTATCGTTGAGACCAATATTCCACATTATCATTTTGAAAATCGTGGTGAAGAGATTATGACCAAAGAAAAATTGTTGGCTATTGGTGATAAGTATGAGAAGCAGATCGCAGAAGAAAGGAAAGAAGATGCTCCTTATCGGTAAGAAGGCTGATTTAGTTTTTTTAAGCTTATCGGCCTATCATTAAAGAGATTATTTTCAACGAGTGTTTTTCTTCTAATTTACATCACTGCATCCTGATGTTAACAATTATTTGAGTCTTAGGCTTGATGTTAGAGTACTTGTCTCTATCATCATTTAGGTTCTGATTCACTATTGAATCATGAGAAGTACTGGCTACACTGTTTTCTCCATGTATATGTCTGGGATGGATCATTGGTTGTTTAGATAAGGAGTCGTCTACGGAGACAACTTGCGTATTTTACAGACCTTCTAAGCCAAAACATAGTAGTTTTTTAATTCCTGAAAAACAGTCCCGGTTTTTTTTGCCCATATGCTTCGATATCAATCCATTGTTCAGCTTTGTAGTGTGCTGAGAAATTAATATTTTTGTGTTGCCTCCTTAATTTTATCTTAATACTCGTAATATATATTAAATAAACATCTATCGTCTATTTTTTTTTGAGTATTTATGAATATCAGTATAATTATAGAAAGAATTATTGGTAAGCTTTTAAAACAACCTGAAATAAGTAAGCTGATTAAGCAGCAGTCTACGTATGCTGTTACCTTGTCTAAGAA
>DAIQAW010000018.1:0-9678 GCA_036781465.1 Candidatus Aquirickettsiella sp. | reverse complement strand
GGATAATAATTATGCCAAAAAAGGATTTTATATGGCGTGGCGAAGAAATCATTGTTGAAAATGCTAGTTTAGCAAATATTTTAGTGGATGGTCTTAATGAAGTTTTTGAAAATGGATTTAAGCAAACTGGTTTGGATACAGAAATTTTAAGTAAAGTGTTTAAACCCTTACCTGAAACTTATATTACTGCATCCAGCACAAAATGTAATGACGGTGAATTTATTGGTCGAGATAATGAGCTTATTTCAGCCGGAACTTATGGGTATATTTATTTAGTAGAAGTAGAAGCAAAAAATATAACTACTGTAAGTATACCAAAAGGGGGCTTATGCTATCGTCTCTAAAATAGATCCTAATCTTATAGTGGGTGCCATGCCTTCTGCATTTGTGGCTTTTGCGTTAGGTATTGCGGAAAAGAGTTTCATCACTAATTCTAATTACACTAAAATTTTTGATTGCGAAAAAATAAAAAAAGCTATAGGGGGAGAGTTTTCATTAATAGTACCTGAACGTCTTGATATAAACCTCAACTTACCTTTAAGTGAAGTTTATCAACACTATTTGCAGGTTGAAGTGCTTAACGTATCTAACCAAGCAAGTCTAGTCGCTTCATCTTCTCAAAGTTGTTCGAGCGTTATTTTTTTTCAAGGTAACATAGATAAATCTTCTTCTCAGGAAACCTATAAATCACCACATCCTTAGTGAATCAATGCAATAAAGTAAATTAAACGGTTACACGTGCAAATAGGGATCGAGCTAGCGTATGATTATCAATAAACTCTAGCTCGCTACCTAATGGGACACCATGCGCAATGCGACTGATCTTAATCCCTTGTTGTTTAATCAACTCAGTGAGATAGTGCGCTGTTGCTTCGCCTTCTACGGTGGGATTAGTCGCTAAAATAATTTCTTGCGGTGGCTGCGTATTAATACGGTGAACAAAATGTTTTATACCTAACTCTTCAGGGCCTATGCCATCGAGTGGTGACAAGCGGCCCATTAGAACAAAATAATAACCACGATAGCTGGCTGTTTGCTCGATAGCGAGTACATCAACCGGTGTTTCAACCACACAGAGTAAACTAGTATCTCGATTTGGGTTCGAACATAACGTACAAATAGGTGTTTCGCTTAAGCTTCGACATTGTTCGCAATTTCCAATTTCTTGAATGGCTTGCTCTATAATTTTTGCTAATGCTAAACCATCCGCACGTGCTCTTTCTAGTAAATGAAAGACCATGCGCTGCGCAGATTTAGGTCCTACTCCTGGCAAGCAACAAAATTGTGTGATCATTTGCGTGATCAGAGGGCTAAATGCCATATCGTTTTACACCTATTTTCTTTAGCGTACTTATTTAGTTGTTGTCGTCGTTTCGATATCGCTGCTAAATTTTGTTTGCATAAGACTGGTTAAGTCATTTAATTTTTGACGTGATGCTTGTTCAATTTCTTTTAGTGCAGCATTAAATGCACCTACCAGTAATTCTTCGACAAATTCTTTTGGTTCCTTTAACGAAGCAGGGTCTAGCCAAATGGACTTCACCGTATGTCGGCCATCCATTTCAACTTTAACCATACCACCACCCGCTTCTCCGGTAACCACGATTTGTGCTAATTCGGCTTGAGCCGATTGCATCTTGGACTGCATGTCTTGAGCTTGTTTTAACAGCGTGTCTAGGTCAACTTTCATATTCATCTTATTTTCCTCTTGGTAGGTTCATTTTATTGGTAAATATACAGAGATATTCAATCTTCATCCAGAAGCTGAATAGACTCAGGCTGTAGTTTAGCATCAAATGTCTGCATAATCGCTTGAATAGTGGGATCTTCTTGTAATGCAGCTGCTGTCTGCTCTAAGCGTTGTGATTTGTACTGTTGCTCTAGACGTGCGGGAGTCGATAAATCAGCATCGCCGAGAATAATCGCTAATGTGATGGGTTGCTTGAAATAGTCTGAAAGCGCTTGCGCTAACTTGGCTTCTTGTTTAACACTGCGAAGTGCGGCTTGTCTAGGGTCTAAGCATAAAGAAAAGTGGTTGTCTTGGTAAGACTGTAAAACGCACTGCTGGGCGAGGACATAGGTTAAGCCCGTTAAGTTTAACTGTTTGATGAGTGTAGGCCAGTGCAAGTTCTTTTGTTGCTTTTGTCCTATTACTTGCTCTACTTTGGGCGCAGCGTTGGGTTTTTTCTCTGTTGCAATCGGTTGATTTGATTTTGCTAAGTGGTACTCAGTTTGTTCAATCCCAGGTTTAAAAGCGAGTAGCCTAAGCAACATCATCTCAAAGCCTAGTCGAGGTGTGGGTGCCAGCGCTAGATCGCGTTGACTTAATAAAACAATTTGATAATAAAGTTGAATGTCTTCAGGCGAAAGTTTTTTAGCTAAATTAATAACAGCCTGGGGATAGTTAGTTTCGGTCTTAAACCGTTGACTCAGTGCTATATCATGTAAAAAAGTAATGAGCTCATTAATAACCCATGAAAAATCTACAGCGAGCTCGGTTAACCTTTCGACTAGAGACCAAAGCTGCGTAGTATCTTCTAAAATCAATGCTTCAAGTAATAAACTCGTTACTTCGGTGTTAGCGACATGGCCAAGTAAGGTATTGATATCTTGTTTCGTAAGATTTTGATTAGTATAAGCTATCGCTTGATCCAATAAACTTAACGCGTCACGTAAACTCCCTCGTGCCGCTTGCGCAAGTGGTGATAGTGCGGCGGGTTCATAAGGAATATTTTCATTGTTTAGTATGTTAGCGAGGTGGTCGCTGATTTGCGCCGCTGAAATAATTTTTAGATGAAACTGTAGACAGCGTGAAAGTATCGTGGCCGGTAAACGTTGTGGATCAGTCGTTGCTAATAAAAAAACGACATGGGGTGGAGGTTCTTCGAGAGTTTTTAATAAGGCATTAAAACTATGTGAAGAAAGCATATGCACTTCGTCAATAAGATATATTTTATAGCGGCCTTGGCTGGGTGCATAGTGAACATCAGCTAATAGATCACGTGTATCCTCTACTTTAGTGCGTGATGCAGCATCTACTTCAATGAGATCGGTAAAGCGATTCGTATTAATCGCAAGGCATGTTGCACATTGATTACAAGGTTCAGGCGTGATCTTGGTTTGACAATTTAAACATTTAGCGAGTAAACGCGCTAAGGTTGTTTTTCCAACCCCGCGCGTTCCCGTAAAAAGGTAAGCATGATGAATTCGTTGCGTATTCAGTGCATTTTTTAGGATGCGACAAGTAGATTCTTGACCAATTAGCTGATCGAATGATTGAGGCCGATATTTTCGCGCAAGGACTTGATAACTCATAAGAACCACCTTGATCCAATCATCAGATCTTTATAGACCACTTGCATAATCTGCGTGCTTAGACTTGATTTCATCGTTAAACGCCAGTCTACGGTTCTCATGTGCTTATGTAAACTCCAGTCCTCGACTATCGCTTGCCTCGAACTCAAGCCCATTACTAGGATTATGCAAGAGGTCTAATGGAGGCGGTTATAGCAGCCACACCTCGGCACACACATGGACAACTACCGCTGCTTCCTTCCGGATCTGACGGGGTTCGCTGCTTTGCGTTGCGAAGGGACCGATATAACCACCATTGGCGGAGAGAGCGGGATTCGAACCCGCGGTAGGGATAAACCTACACACACTTTCCAGGCGTGCTCCTTAAGCCGCTCGGACACCTCTCCCAGAAAGTTGCCAGGTTAAACTAGAATACTTAATTTGGCAATTAGCCTTGTCAAGGAATGGGTGAATTAGATGAAAAAGGTAATGCAATTTCGTATACAATAACCCCCCATTTAAAATAATGGTTATTTTTAATATTTAATTCATGGGTTTTTATGTCAGACGCATCGTATCCGGAAGAAATTTTATCTAGAAGAACATTTGCAATTATCTCTCACCCAGATGCGGGTAAGACGACATTGACAGAGAAACTTTTGTTGTGGGGAGGTGTCATACAACTTGCGGGAACGGTTAGAGCGCGTAAAGCTGCACATCATGCTACTTCCGATTGGATGGCTTTAGAAAAAGAACGAGGAATTTCTGTCACGACTTCAGTGATGCAATTTCTATATCAAGCGTGCATTTTTAATTTACTAGATACACCGGGTCATGCCGATTTCTCTGAAGATACCTATCGTACGTTAACGGCAGTCGACTCGGCGTTAATGGTAATTGATGCGGCTAAAGGTGTGGAACCGCGTACAAAAAAATTATTAGAAATTTGTCGTTTACGGCAGATCCCTATTTTAACTTTTATAAATAAAATGGATAGAGAAGCGCGTACGCCCATTGAGTTATTAGATGATATTGAATCAACTCTCGGGATTGCTTGTGCGCCGATTACTTGGCCTATAGGTATGGGAAAACAATTTAAGGGTATTTATCATATTTTAGAAGACAAAGTTTATTTTTATGCACCTTCAAGTAATTTAAAACGTAAAGAAAGCGAGTGCTTTACAGGCCTGAATCATCCTAAGGTAAAAGAACGAGTCGGTGTTTTATTCGATGAATTACAAGATGAATTGGCGCTGGTTAAGGGAGCAAGTGCAAATTTCAATGAGCAAGATTATCTTGCCGGAAAGTTAACACCGGTTTTTTTTGGTTCAGCGATTAATAATTTTGGTGTGCAAGAACTATTAGCTGCTTTTGTGAAATATGCACCCTGTCCACAGCCAAGACAAACTGACGTTCGAGTTGTGTATCCACAAGAAACTAACTTCAGTGGATTTATATTTAAAATTCAGGCAAATATGGATCCAGCGCATCGAGATCGCGTTGCTTTCTTGCGTTTATGTTCTGGAAAATATACACCGGGTATGAAAATATTTCATGTCCGCACACAGCGTGAAGTCACGGTACATAATGCTTTGACTTTTATGGCAGGTGACAGAGTGAGAGCCGAAGAAGCATGGCCAGGTGATATTATTGGTTTACATAATCATGGCACAATACAGATAGGTGATAGTTTTACTCTGGGTGAGACGTTAAAATTCACGGGTATTCCCTCGTTTTCGCCAGAATTATTTCAACGAGTTCGTCTAAAAGATCCATTAAAATCTAAAGCCTTATTAAAAGGATTAATGCAATTATCTGAAGAAGGAGCAATACAGATTTTTAAACCATTGAATAGTAGCGAATTAATTTTAGGGGCAGTGGGTGTTTTGCAATTTGATGTAGTGGCTTACCGATTAAAACATGAATATAGAGTAGAGTGTGCCTATGAAGCAGTTAATATTGTGGCGGCGCGTTGGATAAATGCGAATGATAATAAGCAATTAAAAGAATTTCAACATCGAGTATCTCTAAACTTAGCCCATGATGCTAAAGAAAATCTGATTTATTTGGCACCGAGTCAGGTTAATTTAAAATTGACTATGGAACGCTGGCCAGATATTCAATTTTCACAATTGAAGGAGATTTAAACTTTTCTAAGATATTTTTCGCACTTAAGTTTTTTTGTCGGTGTTATCGCTCAATTCGCAATTCTTATGTATAAATAATACATTTTGGTTGCTTCATGACACGGTTCGTTCCCAAAAAACTTAATTGCTGTGAATTCCGCCGCTTGAAGTACGCATGTCCATAAAGGAAAAAAATATGAAAGAAGAAGCCTATCAACATCTATTAGCAACAATTATCAAAAATGCTAGACATGCGGAAAATGCTAACCGTGCAAAGTCGGATTTTATTTCTAATTTAAGTTATGAACTGCGTACTACTTTAGCTAACATTATTGGTATTGCGCAATTGTTAACTATGGATTGTTTACTGCCTACACAACAACGCTATGTAACGGATATCCTTGAAGCTTGTGAAGCTATCTTGCCTGTCATGAACCGTATGTTGAATCTTTCTGAGTTAGAAGCGCAACATATTGAATTGCAATTCTGTACGTTTGATTTAAAAAAATTATTAGAAAAGGTGATTAGCCAATTATCCTATCAAGCAGGGATGCGTGGTTTACAGTTAATTCTCGATTATCCAAAAGATATTCCACTAATTTGGGTAGGCGATCCGAATTTGATTTACCATATCTTATTTCATTTAAGTAGTCATGCCTTAATTAATACCGAGCAAGGTATGGTTGTTATCCAGATTGTGAGTCTTATAAAAGAATCTGCTTCCCTGCATACCGAAATTATATGCAGTATTAAAGATACTGGGAAAGGGATGAGTGAAGCTGAATTATTAGAATTAAATACTTGCTTTACGCAATTTAACCCTCAGGAAAACCGTCGTTATAAAGTATTTAATTTAGGGTTAGCTATTATTTTAAGTTATCTACATGTATTGAAAGCGACGTTAAAAGTTGAAAGTACGCTTGGAAAAGGAAGTCATTATATTTGTTGCATTCCTTTGCAGGAGCTTAAAGAAGAGCCGTATGTTGAAACAAGAACAACAGAAAAAAATAACTTGGCTATTTTCAATGATGTAACATTACGTATCCTGCTGGTAGAGGATAATGAAATTATTCAGCGTATTTATCGTTTGCTGTTGGAAAGAAAAGAGATACTTTACGATATTGCGAGTAATGCGGAAATGGCTTTAAACTATTATATGCAAAATCACTATGATCTTATTCTCCTTGATATCGCTTTGCCGGATGGCGATGGTATTGCTATTACAAAAATAATTCGACAACAGGAAACAGGTAAAGAACATATCCCTATTGTTGCATTAACGGCTTACGGTCAGCCTACGGACCAACAGCAATTTCTTCAAGCCGGTATCGATGAGGTATTGGTTAAACCTATTAAGGTAGAACAAATGGATTATCTACTGGAAAAGTGGATACTACTTAAAAGCAAGGAATGCTTGGATCTAACTTAAATAAGTTGTTTTATTTGTAAACGTTCTTGATATAAAAAAATTTGTACACTGCCTTTATTGAGTGTTTGTTGTAAATCCTGCAAGTCTTCACTTAACCAATAGTGACCGGCAATTGCTACGAGTTCAGCTTCTAAATTTTGACAAAAAATATGTGCGTGCTGATTTCCAGAAACTCCAGCTAGTGCTCGACCTTTTAATCGACCATAAATATGGATGTTGCCATCGGCTAGTAATTCTGCTCCCGGACTGACAGAAGCTATTACAATTAAATCACTATTTTTTGCATAGATCTGTTGACCCGAACGCACTGGCTGGGTAATCAACTTAGAGTTAATAGCGGGTGTTGGCATATTTGACTTAGAAGGGCTCTCATTAATTTCTGTTTTTATATTAGCGAGGATAGCAAGCCCTGATTGTATCGCCAATGTTTGTTGCTCAGCACTGCCACCGCGTATTCCGACAGGAATTAAACCGTAACCGCGTAAACAGCTAATAAGAGCAGGAAAATCAATAGGCCCGGTTGCTGTAGGTAAAGAAAATAAATCCAAAATAATGGGTAATTGTTGGAAAAAACGTGGCGTTTGCTCAACTAAAGGTTTTAATTGATGATGAATCAATTGTGCGTCAGGGTTTAACAAATGAAAAGTTGTTAATGTGAATAGACTGGCTTTTAATTTAAAGGCTTCTTGTGATGTTCCCATCAAACTGTGCATAAATATTCCACCTGGTCACTATAAAATGTCGAAACAAAATGGACATTATATACTAAAACTTAATAGGGAATGCTTGCCTTTAATTTTCTAGGTGGTGCATGATGGAAAAAATTTGGTTGAATCGTTACCAGCAACAAGTTCCTGCTGAGATTAATCCTGATGTTTATCAATCACTTGATCGATTATTTACAGATGCTTGCAAAAAATTTCGTTCGCTACCTGCATTGAGTTTTTTCCAACAAACGATTAGCTATGAGCAATGGTCTGATTTGAGTCGCTGCTTAGCTGCTTATTTACAGCAGCGATTAAAATTGAATAAAGGAACCAAAGTCGCGCTAATGTTACCGAATTGTCCACAATATATGATTTCGATTTTTGCAGTGCTGCAAGCTGGCTTGGTTGTCACGAATGTTAACCCTTTTTATACCGAACCAGAATTCACGCAACAAATAGATCATTCAGAGGCGGAGGTGTTAATTGTACTAAATAATTTTCTACCTAATATAATTCATATGCTGAAAAACACGCGTATAAAATATGTCATTACCACTCATTTAGGGGATATGCTTACTCGGCCACGATCGTGGTTAATCAATGTTTCTGCATGGTGGAGTATAAAAAATCAACAAAAAAAATCAACGTTTGTTCCGATTGATTTTTTAACAGCTATAAAAATCGGTCAGAACTTAACTTTGTCACCCATAATAATCGAAAGAGAAGATCTTGCTTTTCTACAATATACTGGCGGTACTACAGGAGTTCCTAAGGGTGCGATGCTAACCCACCGTAACATGTTAGCAAATGTAGAGCAGTTAACAGCGTGGGTTAGACCTATTTTGTGTGAAGGCCAAGAAACATTTATTACCGCTTTACCGTTGTATCATATTTTTTCTTTGATGGTTAACGGTTTGATGTGTGCACGATTAGGCGGTAAGAATTGTTTAATCCCTGATGCACGCAATATAAAACAGCTGATTCAGGTACTTGCAAAAACATCATTTAGTACCTTGTTGGGGGTTAATACTTTATTTAAAGCGCTTCTGAGGCAGAAAGCATTTGCAAAATTAGATTTTACAAATTTAAAGATTGCTTTAGGAGGCGGCGCTCCAATTCAATCTACTGTTAAAATTTGCTGGAAACAAATAACGGGAAAGTTATTATTAGAAGGTTATGGGTTGACTGAAGCATCTCCTGTAGTCTGCGCTCCACCTTGGAATTTAGTAGTAGCCGGTGATCATGTCGGCTTACCACTTCCTTCGACAGATATTCGTCTCTGCGATGATAAAAAAAATGAAGTGAGGATAGGTGAAATAGGTGAATTATGTGTGAAAGGTCCTCAAGTCATGCAAGATTATTGGATGCAAACGACTGGTATAGAATATGCATTAACACCAGATGGATGGTTGTTAACCGGTGATTTAGCGCGTATCGATCATCAAGGGTTCGTGTTTATCGTAGGACGTAAAAAGGAGCTGATTTTAGTTTCAGGTTTTAATGTTTATCCGGAAGAAGTTGAGCATGTTATTCAACAAAACCCAAAAGTTAAAGAGGTTGCTGTAATAGGAATACCATCCAATAAAACCGGTGAAGCGATTAAAGCGTTTGTGGTACGAAAAGATGAAAGTCTAAACGCAGAAGAACTATTAAATTATTGCCGAGTTGCACTCACTGCTTATAAGTTACCACATGAAATTACATTTTTGAATTATCTGCCAAAGTCTGCCTTGGGGAAAATATTAAAAAAAGATTTACATTAGATTTTTTTTAATTAATTTCATATTAAATATTTTTTTAATTTTAATTTAAAAATTCAATTTTTATTGACAATTTTATTTAATAAAGTAGCCTACAATTTATGAAAAAATAATACCCATAAAAAATATAAAAAAGTAGGTATTTATGAATGCTAAGAAATTGATGAATTGCTAAGTAATTATAATTCTAAATTAAATAAAATTTCTAAAACAGATATTGATTATAAAATTAAGATTAATCATGCAGCATTAATTTTTTTGAAGAAATAAATAAATTAGATACAGCTTACCTTAGTTATTTTTTTAATAATCTTGATAAGGAAAACATCAAAAAAAATGAAATTCATAAAGACGCTTTAAAC
>DAIQAW010000017.1:0-9714 GCA_036781465.1 Candidatus Aquirickettsiella sp. | reverse complement strand
ATACTATTTAAAGCGATTTTAAATGTGGATAATTGATCATCAATAACCAAGGTATATTGTTGTTCAGAATTTAATAAAGGCTCCACTAATTCTTTTTGATATTCTAAAATAATTGAGTTTGCTTCAGAAATTTTATTATTATTACGAACATTGCGTTTATTAATCCGTTGAATTATTTTAAGATCATTGGTTCGGCAATGAAGTATATAAAAAGGTACTTTTAAAAGCTCAGCTAAGTTATAGAACATTAATCGTTGACTATGAAGAAGAAATGTAGCGTCAATTATTGCAGTGAACCCTGCTTTAATAGAAATTTTTGCTAATTCCAGAAGTTTATTATAAGTTTTCTCTGTTGATTGAGGAGTATAAATTCCCCCATAAGGTGTGGAATTGGAATTTTCAAATAAAGGTATGCTAAATAATTGTTTACGTATGATATCGGAACTTATTTGGATGGCACCACATTCAATGGCAATTTTTTTTGCTATAGTTGATTTTCCCGATCCGGCAAGCCCATGCATAATGATTAAATTTGGTTTTTTAGGGCGAGTATAAAATTCTGCTAGATTTATGAAATTGTAATAATCATTACGAATATCTAATTTTTCCTTGTCATTTAAATTTTTCTGATTTAAGCGAAATAAAGCTATTTTGGCGCGAACTACTGCGCGATAAGAAAGATAATAAGCTAATAAATTTAGTCCTTCATAATCTCCAGTAAACTGTAGATAAGTATTGATTAATTGATTAGCTAGCTTGGGTTGCTTTTTCCCTGCTAGATCCATCGCTAAAAAAGCAAGATCAGCAATGACATCAGTCCATCGCAAGTCTTCATTGAATTCTAATCGATCAAAAAGAACAAGTTTATTATGATAGAGAATAATATTTGCTAAATGTAAATCTCCATGACAGTCACGAATAAAACCTTGCTTTTTACGTTTTTCAAATAGTTTTTGATGCATAGTAAATTGTTCGTTAGCCCATTTCTCTAATTTCTCTATTTGAAGTATATCGTTAGAATTACTAAGTAACGGAATTATTTGGTCAAAATTTTGCTGAGTAGGAGTTTGAACCTCATGAGGAAGGCCGAATCGAGAATTTTTAGGCGCAACAGGTGTTTTTTTATGGAATTCTGCGATTAGCTGTCCTAATTGGTCAATAAGTGAAGCATTTAATTTTCCTTGTTTAAGTAGTGTGCTAAGTAAATTATCTTGAGAAAACTCGCGCATTTTGATAGCGTACTCTAAAATAGGTCCTGTATCGCCATCAACTTTAGGTTGTTCAATGGTTCCTGTAATGGGCACTACAGCAAGATAAATTTCAGGTGCAAATAATTGCCCTAAGCGCAATTCTTCTTCGCAGAAATATTTGCGTTTTTTCAAAGTTGAGAAATCCAAAAAACCAAAGTCAACAGGTTTTTTTATTTTATAAGCATATTTTCCAGTTAATATGACCCAGGAAACGTGCGTTTCAATAAGCCCAAGTTGCAGAGTTGGGTGGTTATAGGCATGGTTAGATAGAAGATTCTTAATTAGAGAAGAATTCGGCATAATTTGAAGAATAAAATCAGTATTTAATTAACCCATAGGTTACTATAACGTAACTTGTTATTGGTTGTAAGAGGTACAAGATTCAGATTTGATTATTTCTATAAGGATATTCAAATGAAATTATCTTATGCTAAAAAATTAATCCAACAGTTGTTAATTCAAGCACACATTGAGATTAATGGAAAAAATCCTAGAGACATTCAGGTCCATAATGAAAAACTTTATTTAAGAGTGTTAAAAAATCCTATTCTAGCTTTAGGTGAATCGTATATGGAAGGATGGTGGGATTGCGAAAATCTCGATGAATTCTTTTTTTATTTATTACGTACAGAATTACCCGAAAATATAAAAAGGAATAAATATTTTTTGTATTATTTTATTAAAGAAAAACTTCGTATGCTTATGATGAGTTGCTTTAATTTACAGGCAAAATCTCGCGCATTTGAAGTAGGAGAACATCATTATGACAAAGGAAATTCATTATATCAAGCAATGTTAGATAAAGATCTGACATATAGTTGTGCTTATTGGAAAAAAAGTAAGATTTTGGATGAGGCGCAGCAAGCCAAATTAGCGTTAGTATGTGAAAAATTAAATCTAAAATCAGGGATGAAGATATTAGATATCGGATGTGGTTGGGGAAGTTTTGCTAGATATGCAGCAGAAAATTATGGAGTTTCGGTACTGGGATTGACAGTATCTAAGAAGCAGTTTCATTATGCTAAAAAGATTTGTGAAGGCTGGCCTGTAGAAATTCTCTTTAAAGATTATAGAGATATTAATGGAGTATTCGATCGTATTTGTTCGATAGGTATGTTTGAGCATGTAGGACCAAAAAATCACAAAGCCTATATGAAAATCGTACATCGTTGCCTAAAAAATTCGGGGTTATTTTTATTACATACGATAGGAAGCAATACATCAAAATATCATCCCAATCCATGGATACATAAATATATATTTCCTAATGGAATTTTACCTTCTATTCGTCAAATTGGAAAAGCAAGTGAAGGTCTTTTTATTATGGAAGATTGGCATAATTTTGGAGCTTATTATGATAGAACACTAATGGCTTGGTTCGAAAATTTTAATAAATCTTGGATTTCTTTAAAAAAAGATTATGATTATGGTTCTTTTTATCGAATGTGGAAATATTACTTACTAGCATGTGCCGGTGCGTTTAGAGCACGTGATCTTCAGCTATGGCAAATTGTTTTTTCTAAAGATGGCCTAATTAATGGATATGAATCTATACGTTAGTTAATAAAAACCTAGAGGTTCTGAGTATTATTATTTCCTCTTCGGCCATGAAAATTAGTCTTTATAATGAGCATATCCTGCATTTACTTGAACTAAGAAGCATTTCAATTTTGGCTAATTATCTTGTCATATAACTGGTATTAGCCAAGCAGGTTCATGCTTTTTAGAGAGGCATTGTATCTTTTCAAGCGAGTCGCTATGCTCACGAAAAATTTCGGCCGTTATGTCCCGAAATTTGTTCGCATCACGCGACTATTATTAGGCCGCGACCGTCCTGCGTCCGACGCGCACTCATCCCTAATGGGATTCATGCCCGCGTCTCCCACAATGACTTGACGGCGTGAGGCGTTTCCTGCTTCGCCCGTCAACGCGCGCCTATCGCGGGCTCCTTGACTTCGCACTTTGTGCTCTCCATGTCTCGTCGCTTGAAAATTCCCATCACAAAAATGAAAGAATGTGAAGATATTTATTTTCCTTTTGATATGCATGAGTCCCTAATGTTTAATTTTTTTAGGGATTAATTATCCCATAATGCGATTAAAATAAATTAAACATAGAAGTTCTAAGATGGTTTACCCCCTAGTACTTTTATGAAACAATGTAAGCCTAATTTATGTGGAGAGTATCGTGATTGACGAGGAAGGTTTTCGTATAGGAGTTGGTATTATTGTTGCTAATTCTGCTGGGCAAGTCCTTTGGGCTAGGCGTATTGGTCAACATGCTTGGCAATTTCCTCAAGGCGGTCTTCAAGTGAATGAAACACCTGAGCAAGCTCTATTTAGAGAACTTTATGAAGAATTAGGATTAGAAGATACAGATGTTGAGTTGCTAGGTGGGACAAAAAATTGGTTATATTATTGGTTACCCCATCATTTACGACGTTCACATATGCAACCATTATGCATTGGACAAAAGCAAAAATGGTTTTTGCTTTGCTTAAAGGGAAAGCCAGAAAAAATTCGTTTTGATGTTACGCGTTCGCCTGAGTTTGATCGTTGGCGTTGGGCCCCATATTGGTACCCTATCAGGCAAGTTATTACTTTTAAAAGACATGTTTATCGGCGTGCGTTAGAAGAATTAGCAACATTGCTTCCCTCTGAAATGATGCAACAAAGACGGGCTAGTAAATTATGCAGCAACTTAACGTTGCTAGAAAAAGTCGAATAATCAAATATAACTTATTTGAGCATGTTAGGGTTTAGCTTGGTAGTTGTGCTATTTTAAACATAATTTAATTATGCCCAAATATTAATAAGTTAGGTGTTTGCTATGTTGAAGATACTTCGTCGTATTGTTCAGGAGATCAGCGCAGCGCAAAGTTTTAAAGAAGCTTTACGAACCTTAGTAAGGCGGATCCGTGAAGCTTTGAATACTCAATCCTGTACAGTTTTTCTGCTGGATAGCGAAAAAAATTATGTTTTACTTGCAACCGATGGTCTAAATCCTGGGTGTGTTGGAAAAGTACGTTTTGGCTTCAATCAAGGTTTAGTTGGTTTAGTTGGAAGTAATGGTGAATTAATTAATATAGAAAATGCACCGGAACATCCGGATTTTTTATATATCGCTGATATAGGTGAAGAACGTTACAAGGCTTTTCTGGGCGTACCCATTATCCATAATCGAGCATTATTAGGTGTATTGGTAGTTCAACAAGAAGAGCAGCGTTGTTTTGATGAAGCAGAAGAAGCTTTTTTGGTTACTATGGCGGCTCAATTAGGTGGTGTATTAGCGCATGCAGAAGCGACAGGAGAAATATTTTCTTTGTTTAAGGAAAATAAAAAACAATTACAACAAGATATCAGTTTTCAAGGAATTGCTAGTGCACCAGGTATTGCTATTGGACAAGTTGTTGTCGCTTATCCTTTTGCTGATTTAGAAGCAGTTCCCTATAAAAGGGCAGATGATTTATTAACAGAGATATCTCAATTAAAGAAAGCTTTTAAAGCAGCACGTGATGATATTCATCGCTTAAAAAAACATATGATGTTTGTGTTGCCGGAAGAGGAGCAAGCATTATTCGATGTATATTTAGCGATTTTAAATAAAGCTAATTTGGAAAAAGAAGTGATAACAGCGATTAAAACTTCTCATCAATGGGCTCAGGCAGCTTTGCAATTGGTTATTAGTACTCACGTGCAACAATTTGAGAAAGTTGATGACGATTATTTGAGAGAAAGAGCAGCCGATTTAAGAGATTTAGGTCGCCGAATCTTAATGCATTTACAAAACAACCAATTTACTCCCCCTTTATATCCAGAAAATACAATTTTAATTGGTGAGGAAGTCAGTCCTTCTGCTTTAGCGGAGGTACCTGAGGGACGATTAGCAGGGATAGTTTCTGTAAAAGGTTCTAGTCATTCTCACTTATCTATTTTGGCACGCTCTTTAGGAATTCCTGCCATCACAGGAGTAGAAAATCTACCAGTAAACCAGCTCGAAGCGCAGACCTTAATCGTAGATGGTTCTCACGGCCGTATTATAGTTGCCCCCTCTGAAAGGGTTAAACAAAATTTTACTACACTGATACAGCAACAAAGTGAGTTTACGAATAGTCTAGAAGCATTGCGAGAATTACCTGCGCAAACTTTAGATGGCTATAGTATTGCCCTTTGGGTAAATACCGGTTTGATGGCGGATGCTAGCCTTTCTTTAACAGCGGGTGCTGAAGGTATTGGACTCTATCGTACCGAAGTACCTTTTCTTATTCGAGATTGTTTTCCTGCAGAAGATGAGCAATATGGTTTATATCGACAATTATTGGCAGCATTTTCACCACGACCTGTGGTAATGCGTACGTTAGATATAGGGGGGGATAAGGCTTTAACTTATTTTCCTATCAAAGAAGATAACCCATTTTTAGGTTGGCGTGGAATTCGTGTGACACTGGATCATCCAGAAATATTTTTAATACAAATACGGGCAATGTTACGAGCTAATTTGGAATTTAATAATTTACGTATTATGTTACCTATGGTTAGCTGCGTTGCTGAAGCTGATCATGCTTTGCGTTTGATCGATCAAGCTTATGAAAAAGTAGTGAGTGAAGACATTCGTGCATGTAAGCCTCCAATTGGAATAATGATTGAGGTACCTTCTGCAATTTATCAAGCTCGCGCATTAGCTGAACGAGTTGAGTTTTTATCAGTAGGAAGCAATGATCTCACACAATATATGCTAGCCGTAGACCGAAATAACTCGCGCGTAGCTAATTTATATGATCCATTTCAGCCCGCAGTGCTAAAAGCATTAGTGCAAATTGTAGAAGCTGCTCATCAAGCAAAAAAACCGATTAGCATTTGTGGAGAAATGGCCAGTGACCCTTTAGCTATACCTTTACTTTTAGCGATGGGATTTGATGCATTGAGCATGAACTCTTTTTCTATTCCGCGGATAAAATCCGTGATTCGGCAAATCAGTTTTCATCAAGCGAGAGATACATTAACACAAATTTTAGGAATGGATAATGCAACTGATATAAGAAAATATTTAAATGAAGAGTTGTCGAGATTTAATTTGGAACATTTAATACCTATAGCTGGATAGTATTATGAGTTGGTGTAAAAAATGTCAATCTAGCTTTAATGGCTATCCCATAGAGCCTCCAGAGTTTGTAGCGCGTCCTGAAAGTTATGCAGAACTCAAACCTGGCCAATTAATTTCTATAGCTCGTGGTTCAGGAGGTAGTTATGGTGATGCTGCTTTAAACGCACAGGGAGAGATTATTTTAACAAGTCGTCTTGATCGTTTTCTCGAGTTTGATATTCGTAAAGGTATATTGTCAGTTGAATCAGGTATTAGCTTAGCGAAGATTTTAACGCTTATTGTTAAGCACGGATGGTTTTTACCTGCAATGCCTGGAACAGCAGAAGTTTCTTTAGGTGGATGCATTGCTGCGGATATACATGGAAAAAATCATTGTTATGCTGGCTCCTTAGGACAACATGTACTTAATTTACAGCTTATTACTGCCACTGGAGCAAAAATAAATTGTTCACCTAAAATTATCCCAGAATTATTTTGGGCCACAATAGGTGGTATGGGTTTAACAGGTATTATTGGAGTAGTAACTTTACAATTAAAGCGAATTGAAACAGCTTATATGAAGGTGCAACATCAAGTTATAAATAACTTAAAGCAAATATTGGAGAATTTAAGTCAAGATGATGAGTTTGAATATAGTGTAGCTTGGTTAGATTCTTTAAATACATCATTTTTCCGTTGTGTTATTATGAAGGCCAAACATGCCGACTTGTTGGAACTTCCTAATGACCAACAGGAACAAGCTTTTTCAACACCAAAATATTCTTCATTAAACTGTCTTTACTCTTTATCGTATTCTATTTTACAACCTCTATGGGTCAAATTATTTAACAAAGGGTATTACTACTATTTAACAAAAAAAACTCAAGCTTTTTTACTTCCTTATCACGATTATTTCTTCCCACTCGATCGCATAAGAAATTGGCCGCGGTTATACGGTAAAAAAGGTTTTATTCAATATCAGTGTGCAATACCAAAAAAATTTGCTTATTCTGCTATTAAAGATATTTTAGAAACTTTACATAAACATAAGCATCCTATTTATCTGGCTGTGTTGAAACGTTTAGGGCCGGAAAATTTAGCGCCATTGTCATTTCCATTATCAGGATTTACTTTAGCCCTCGATATTCCTATTCGCAGTGAAAAATTATTTAGTTGCTTAGATATTTTGGACTCAATAGTTATTTCTGCTGGAGGAAGGATCTATTTAGCTAAAGATGCGCGTTTAAACCCAAAGACTTTTCGAGAAATGTATAAACGATACCCAGAATGGTTGATAGTTAAACAACATTGGGATGCTCACAATAGATTTAGTTCAAGTTTATCAAGACGTTTAAATCTTGGTAACTAAATTCGTTGCTCACAAACTGCGAGTACTTCATAATATACTCAAAACAGCTCTTTTTTTCTCAGCCTAACATAATTGAAGACGCTGCTTTCTAAATGCTGTTAATAATTTAAGTCTAAGCTTTTTAAAAAAGCTTGTATTTTTGGTTCACGGCCTCGAAATTTTTTAAACAATTCGATGGCATCGATTGCGCCACCCTGCTCTAAAATACTATGTAAAAACGCCTTTCCAGTTTCTTCATTAAAGATTCCATCTTCTTGGAACTTAGCAAACGCGTCACAGGCTAAAACTTCTGCCCAAAGATAACTGTAATATCCGGCGGCATAACCCCCTGCAAAGATATGCGAAAATCCATGCTGAAATCGATTGAATGGAGCTATGGGTATTATATCAATTTGCTTACGTATTGAATCGAGTAAGTTTTGAATTTGCTCATAGCCCTTTGTTGGATCAAATTCTATATGCAAACGAAAATCAAATAAGGATAATTCTAATTGTCTTAATAATTTTAGGCCTGCCTGAAAATTTTTAGCATTATGCATTTTAGTAATCAATGCATCGGGTAGAGTCTGACCCGTCTTATAATGACTACTGATTTGATCTAGAACCGATTTTTCCCAAACAAAATATTCTAAAAATTGACTCGGTAATTCTACGGCATCCCAAGCAACGCCATTAATACCTGAAATAGCGGAATAGTCAATTATAGTCAACATGTGCTGTAAACCATGACCAAACTCATGAAATAAAGTTAAAACTTCTTCATGTGTTAGCAAAGGAGTTTGTGTTAAATCAATGGGAGGAGAGAAGTTACAGGTTAAAAAAGCAATAGGCGTTTGAATATCACCATTACTTAAATAACGCCGGGATTGATAATCATCCATCCAAGCACCTTCACGTTTTTCAGGTCTAGCATAAAGATCTAAGTAAAACTGTCCACGTAATTGCTGTTGATTATCAATAATTGAGAAAAATTGCACCTGAGGATCCCAAACTTCAATGCCTTTAATTTCTTTGATTTGCATCCCAAATAAACGTTCTATTAACTTGAAAAGGCCCGAAAGAACTTTGTTTACAGGAAAATAGCAGCGTAAGGTCTCATCACAAATACCAAATTTTTTTTCTTGTAATTTTTCACGATAATACAAAATATCCCAGGGTTGTAACGTATCAATCTGATCTTGGGATTGAGCAAAACTAGAAAGTTCTTTCATTTCCTCTTTTGCTTTAGGTTGTGTATACGAGAGTAGCCCCTCCAAAAATTTAAGGACTTCTTCTGGATTTTTTGCCATTTTATTAGAAGCTAAACTTTTTTGAGCGTAATTTTTGAAACCTAGTATTTGGCTTAGCTCATGGCGTAGGTTAAGTATATTGAACATAACTTTGCTATTATCAAGGACTAGATTACTGAGTTCTGAAGCTCGTGTAATGTGAGCTTTATATATGGTTTCGCGCAGGTCGCGATTATCAGCATAAGTTATTATGGGAAAATAGGAGGGGTAATCTAGTGTAATTAAATAACCAATTAAATTTTTTTCTTGTGCAGCTTTTTCAGCATTTATAATAACATGAGGAGGAACTCCTTTTAGCTCGGATTTATTACTAATACATTTTGACCATTCAGCTGTAGCATCTAGTAAATTTTCTTCAAATTGATTCGATAATTGAGATAACTGTGCTTGAATATCTTGATATCTTTTTTGTTGAATTTTGGGTAAATCGACACCACCTAAATGAAAATCTCGTAATTCATTGTGTAGGCATTTTTCTTGTGCGTAATTGAATTGATAATCACTATTAGCTAAATTTTTAATGGATTGATAGAGAGTTTGATTTTGACTTAATTCAGAAGTATAGGCACTTAATTTGGGAAGACATTCGTTGTAAACATTTCGTAGTTTAGGAGTTTGCTTGACAGCATAGAGGTGATTGATCGGAGACCAAAAATGTTGGAGCCGGTCATCTAAATCATCTAATTTCTGAATAAAGCTCCAATCAAGAGGCATGACTCCAGCT
>DAIQAW010000016.1:0-9905 GCA_036781465.1 Candidatus Aquirickettsiella sp. | reverse complement strand
TACGTAAACATCCTGGTGCTAAGCGCTCTAAGGTTTCTTGTGCGGCTTGGACGGCCAGCGGAATAAAGTCTTCACTTAGATTGTTAAATCCCGCTGGAAACAAATTCGTATCGACCGGTGTTAGTTTAAATCCAGCATTACGTAAATCAACCGAGGAATAAAAAGGAGCGGGTGTTTTACGCCATTGCTCCCTTAACCAATTTTCTATCGCTGTTTGTGCAGTCAGCAAGCGTTGTTCTAACTGGTGGAGTCGATCCAAGCAATGTGAAGCTAAACATGGGATGTCATATCGATTTTCTGATGAAGTTGTCATTCAGCTAACCCCCAATAAAGAAAAAGGACTTTTTGAGCATATCTTAACTAAAGTACTAAAAAAGTCCTATTATTATTTTGAACTATGCGCTTCACAGCGGATTCATTGGCCAAAAACCCGATGCTTGTATAGTTCATCTAAAAAATCTAGGAAATAAATTTTACTTGCCTAAATTAGCAGTAGTAGGTGGTTCTTGAAGCGGCTTATTATCATTTAATGGATTTTCAAGAGAAAAGAATTGCCTATTATTTCCTACATTTTGAATTTCTTGAACTATTTCTGTCCTTTCTCGTAAATCTTCTATCTGTAGAGTATAACTCGATTTCTTCCATAATTCTTTAAGCTGCTCATTCCAATAATCACGCAATTCTTGCCTAATAAAATTAGGATTTTTGGTGTTAGGCTCCCGGTATAATATTACATCAATTAGTTTTTTCCCCAGCAAAATATCCTTTTTTTGATCAACAATCTGCAAAGGTGTTTCACCTTTTTTGTTCACAACATTAATTGACGCCCCTTCTTCCAAAAGTAAACTCACAATCGCAATGGAGTCCCCTTGCATAGCGGTGTGCAGTAGAGTGTCGCCCACTATATGTTTATTATTAAAATTATTCTTATCCAAAAGCATTTTTACGCTAAGTACATCGCCTTGATTAACTGCTTCATATAGTTGACTATCTTTTGAAATCAACGTTAATTTTTCTATGAATTGATCAAGTGGTAATTTGTGTATTTTTAATACAAAGATTTTATTCGCTTTTTTTGGGTAAAGAATAACGCCAGCATCAGTTTTAATATCATATTGAGATAAAAAACTTTCGCAATTGTTTTTAAGTTCTTCAAATTGAGTAATACTGGATATCTCTGGAAATTTAAATTTATAAAATAAGGTAAGATCATCCTCTAAACGACATTTTTGCTGCAATGCTTTAGTTAATAAAGCATTAATTTCCGTTATTTTCATCGTTAATGTCCTTTTTAAATGAAACGATTATTATAGTAAACGAAGCGATGCTTTGCTCCGTATATTTATTATACACACAAATTATTATCCGGTCTGAGATAAATTGCTTAATAGCCGTCGAACTTTAATTTTTAAAAAAAATAAAAAAACCATCACTTCAAAAACAATGCTTAACCGGCTATAGTAGCTTTTTATTCAGACTCCGCATGAGCATGACTTTTTTTCAACGTCTTGGTCGTTTTTTGCTCGGTAAACCTCGCAATCCTTTAAATCCGAACGCGCAACATAATATTGCATTAGTCGCTTTTTTAGCCTGGATAGGTCTTGGTGCAGACGGTTTATCATCTTCTTGTTACGGTCCTGAAGAAGCATTTATTGCTTTAGGCCCGCACTACAGTTCTTTGGGTTTGTACATTTCTATCGCCACAATATTAACCGTATTTATTATTGCGCTGGCTTACAATCAGGTCATTACATTATTTCCTAGTGGTGGCGGTGGTTATAAAGTAGCCACGCAATTATTAGGCCCCCATGCTGGATTGGTTTCCGGTGCAGCGCTCATTGTCGATTACGTCTTAACTATTACCATCTCGGTAGCCAGTGGTATCGACGCTTTGTTTAGTTTACTGCCTCATTATTTCTTAAGCTATAAACTGTTATCTGCTGCTTGCGTCATTATCCTACTCATCACACTGAATTTGCGCGGCATGAAAGAATCAATTAAGGTGTTAATGCCGATTTTTTTAGGGTTTGTTGCTACACACTTTTTTTTAATTATTTATGGTGTCATTACACATAAAAGCACTTTACCTAACGTGTTTTCTGACACCTTAAGTAACACCTTGGAAATATCAAAACAAACCGGCTGGTTATTTATTATTGCCCTATTATTACGTGCTTACTCCTTAGGGAGCGGTACTTACACCGGGATCGAAGCCGTTTCCAACAATGTGAATCGACTCATGGAACCGCGTGTACAAACCGGTAAATGGACCATGTTTTATATGGTACTTTCCTTAAGTTTTACCGCCGGTGGAATTATATTGTTGTATTTACTCTGGCATGCACATCCTGTGTATGGTCAAACCTTAAATGCGGTGGTATTTCATAAGATATTAGGCGATTCTGCATTTGCAAAAACGATGTTAACCGTCACTTTATTACTTGAAGCAGGTCTATTATTAGTCGGCGCGAATACGGGTTTTTTAGCCGGTCCTAGTGTATTAGCGAATATGTCGATCGATAGTTGGTTACCGAATCGTTTTCGTCATCTTTCTAGCCGTTTAGTCACTCAAAATGGCATTATTGTGTTTGGTATTGCCGCACTACTTATTCTTTGGCTAAGTGGTGGTCGCGTTTCTTGGTTAGTCATTCTTTATAGTATGAATGTATTCTTAACCTTTTCTCTTTCAATTTTAGGTCTGTGTGTTTATTGGATAAAACATAGAAGCAATGCCTCGCCGCATTGGTTAGGACGTCTATTTTTTTCAGCCTTTGCTTTTCTAGTCACCTTTAGCATATTAATCATCACACTGATATCAAAATTTACGTTTGGTGGTTGGGTAACTGTATTGATAACAAGTTCTGTTATTTTCATTTGTTTGTTAGTTAAAAAACATTACACGATGGTATTTAATAAATTACATGACATTGACTTACTGATGACCAGCACACCTTTAAAGGTGCCTAATGTAGTCACACCTTTACAACCTAAAGAAGCTACTGCTGTGATTATGGTAGGTAGACACCGCGGTATTGGTTTGCATAATCTATTGTGGATATTGCGCATGTTCCCTAATCATTTTAAAAATTTCGTGTTTGTTAACGTTGGGATTGTCGACGTAGAAAGTTTTAGTGCCAAAAAAGAATTGAACGCTATGCAACAAAGCACCAATGAAATGTTGGACTATTTTGTCACCTATTGCCAGGAACAAGGCTTAGCGGCTAAAGGTTATACTGCTTATGGCACAGATCCAACCGAAAAATTAACCAATTTATCTAAAAAGGTCATTAAAGAATTTCCTCACTCGATCTTTTTTGCCAGTAAATTGATTTTTAGTAAAGATAACTGGATAACTCGCTTATTACATAATGAAACAGCGGTGATGCTACAAAGACGTTTACACTTATTGGGTGTACAACTGGTTATTTTACCCATGAAAATAGATTAATATGATCAAAAAACCCGCTGCAGAAAAAACCCTCATGAATATCTTGCAACAAGATCCAGAAAGCGTTTTAGCATTCATTCAAAACAAAGTACAGCAACTAACCAAACTGGATCAAATCTGGCAAGTTGAAATTCCTAATGAGCTAAGCAAACATACGCGTGTCGCTAATTTCCGTGACGGTTATTTAATCATCGAGTGTGATAGTGCAGCCTGGGCTACATGTTTACATTATAGATTACCCGATATAACCCAAAAATTACTTAAACATCCTAATTTTCATAATTTAACGCATATTGAATCGAATATACAACCTTTGTTTCACACACAGCATACACATTTAAGCCAGCTTTCTCCCACACTATCCAGTGCTAGCGCAGAATTACTAAAAAATGCTGCAGACGCTATACCCGTTAAAGCTTTACAAGAGGCCTTATTACGCATCGCACAGCATAAAAACTAATTTATTTTTTAAAGCGCATTATTTTTCGAATTACGAACACAGAAGTTGCGCGCAGCAATTTATGGTTGACCATAGCTTCACTGACGTTTTGCCTCGCCATGACAGTCTATTTTTAATTTTTCTATGGGGAAATTTACTTTGCGTTTTTACTAATGATAAGATTTCCGTAAGGAACTAAGCGTTTTTCATATAAATCAGCTAAAGCTTTACCTTCTGCATGGCGCCAATCGCGCTGTAATTCTGCGGACAAAGCAAACCAACTAGTTAATATAGCCCCTGCATGCAGCATGCGCATTAGTGCGGCATCACGTACGGCCGTATTAAAAGTTCCCGATGCATCCACTACGACATATACGCTATAACCTTCACTTAACGCAGAGAGGGTTGGAAACGCCACACATACATCCGTGACAATTCCAGCTATGATAAGTTTTTTTCGTCCGGTGGCTTTAACCGCATCAACAAAATCTTTATTATCCCA
Source organism: Candidatus Aquirickettsiella sp. (assembly GCA_036781465.1). Taxonomy (GTDB): domain Bacteria; phylum Pseudomonadota; class Gammaproteobacteria; order Diplorickettsiales; family Diplorickettsiaceae; genus Aquirickettsiella. The sequence goes on along the minus strand of DAIQAW010000016.1, from coordinate 5,516 downwards.
AGCATTAATTTCGCCTGGTCTAGCGATGTAAGCAGATTTAGGGAATTTTTCTTTTAAATAAGGGAGAATTGGACCATTAGGACCTTGTTCTTGACTGGTGGTTAATACCACCGGCAATTTATACAGCAGCGCAATGTCAGCTAAAGCTAAGACATTATTCTTAAATTCGTCAAAATTATAATCTCGGACTAATTGAAATAAACCAGTTTGGTGATCAACCAACAATAAAGCCGCATTATCCTTTGATAATCGATTATCTCCGGCTTGTTTTTTCGCACAGACATTAGCATCTTGCATTTTTACCCTCCATGACCAAACTTAACAACTTCTGTTTATTTTAGCTTAAATGAAATTATAAAACGATAAATTTACAAGCTTCCTTCTTCTTCCGACCAACCTGCATTTACTTTTACCCAAAGCTCTAAATAAACTTTTTTGCCAAAACAAGTTTCCATATCTATACGTGCCTCAGTGCCGATTTTTTTTAGCAATTCGCCATTTTTACCGATGATAATGGCTTTCTGACTGGATCGCTCTGTCCAAATGATGGCCGAAATTTTAATGATTTTTTTTTGCTCAGCAAACTGTTCGATACTGACCGTTAACCAATAAGGCAGTTCTTCGTATAAACTTCGCATCAATTTTTCACGGATGAATTCTGCTGCTAAAAAACGTTGACTTCGATCGGTAAACTGATCGGCCGGATAAATAAATTCAGCGATGGGTAACGCAAGCGCTATCACTTTTTCTAATTCATCAATATTTTTATCTTTTTGTGCTGAAACAGGAACAATAGCTAAAAAAGACATTTTCTCAGAACAGGACTGTAAAAAAGGCAGTAAACGATTCTTATTTTTTATTTTATCTATCTTGTTAACAATTAATATTACTGGATGTTCTTGTTGCTTTAAACGTTCTAGAATAGCATCATCCTCAGCAGTCCAACGATTAGCTTCAATAACAAAACCAATAATATCGACATCGATTAAGGCATTAATAGCCGATCGAACCATCGCTCGACTTAAGCGGCGTTGAGTATTAGGATGTATTCCAGGCGTATCAATATAAATTGATTGCGTCTGTGCATCGGTTTTAATTCCTAAAATTTGATGCCGAGTCGTTTGTGGTTTAGATGAAGTAATAGTTAATTTTTCACCTAAAATTCTATTCAGTAAAGTAGACTTACCGACATTTGGACGCCCAATAATGGCGATTGTACCGCAATGAGTTTCTTCTGAGTCTTTCATATTAGCTATTATACTCACAGCAATTGGATTTTTGGCAAGGCGCCGGGAAAAACGAGCAACCGGAGTGTATTATACATACATGAGGATTGCGAGTTGAGCGGCAACACAGCCAAAAATTCAAGAGCGAAGAGTATATTTCAGGTTTTATAAATTGATTCTAATTCAGCTAAAATTTTCTCTGCAGCTTTTTGCTCGGCGCGACGCCGACTACTTCCTATTCCTACGGCTTTATTCGGCAATCCATGCAGTTGACATTCTACTTTAAAGGATTGATGATGAGCAGGACCCTCTAGGGCTAAAATAGTGTAAACAGGTAAAGCTAATTTTTTTGCTTGTAAATACTCTTGTAAACGAGTTTTAGGATCTTTAAGATCAGGAATGGTTTCGACATTTTCCAAGCGGTTTTCATACCAACTTAATATGCAGGTTTCACAAGCCTGAAAACCACCATCAAGATAAATAGCACCGACAACCGCTTCCATACCATCAGCTAAAATAGACTTACGCTGCGCGCCTCCCGTTTTTAATTCCCCAGCACCTAAACGTAAATAGTTTCCTAATTCAAATTCTTTTGCGAGATCAGTCAGGGTTTCACCACGCACCAGGTTAGCACGCAAACGACTTAATTCACCTTCTCGGGCTTTAATGTTTTGACGAAATAAAGCGGCAGCAATCACAAAATTAAGTACAGCATCGCCTAAATATTCTAATCGTTCATTATTTTTATTGCCACGAAAACTACGATGGCTAAGTGCATCTTCCAATAGTTCAGGATTTTTAAATTGATAATTTAATTTTTCACATAAGTTTACTAATTCTGCTCTCACTATGGCCTCTTAAAAATTAAAAAACTCCATTTAATGGATAGACATACCCAATCGATTCCAACGCACTCGATGCTGCTCATTATCCCAACTAAAAAATACCCACAAAGCCTTACCAATAAGATCTTTTTCAGGGACAAAACCCCAATAACGGCTATCTAAGCTATTATCTCGATTATCGCCCATAACGAAATAATTACCGGGTGGTACATACACTGAAAAATCCGTCGCTAATTGATCTGGACGTAAATAAATATCATGCTGCACACCTAATAAATTTTCACGCTTTAACAACACCGGGCATTTTTCATTCGCACCATCTTGATCGGTTTGCTTTCCAAGTAAGGTTTGTGGAGCAAGCTGACCATTGATGGTTAAGACTTTATCTTTATAGCTTATAACGTCGCCAGGTAAACCAATCACGCGTTTAATAAAATAAGTGGATGTATCTTTTGGCCATAAAAATACTACAATATCACCGCGTTTGGGTTCACCGATGGAAATAATTTTTTTATGCAATACCGGTAAGCGTATGCCATAACTAAACTTATTTGCAACAATAAAATCACCTATCAGTAGATCGGGTTTTTCTGAGCCAGAAGGAATACGGAAAGGTTCGGCCAAGAAAGAGCGCAATAATAAAACCAAAAGTAAAATTGGGAAAAAAGAACGCGCATATTCAATGAGCACCGAAGGATGAGCAATTTTTTTTTGTTTTCGTATAGGTGCAAAAATTAGTAGGTCCGCCAAAGCAATGGCACCCGAAATGACTACCGTCGTTGTCAAAAAAAATTCAAAATTTAAGCTCATCATAGTACTCTATTAATTAGGATTATTTCTTCTCGAGTTGTAACACCGCTAAAAATGCCTGTTGTGGGATTTCCACTCTACCCACTTGTTTCATGCGTTTTTTACCGGCTTTTTGTTTTTCTAATAATTTTTTCTTACGCGAAACATCACCACCATAACATTTAGCTATAACATTTTTACGTAAAGCCTTAACGGTTTCTCTTGCAATAATATGGCCACCTATCGCGGCTTGTAATGCGACTTCAAACATCTGACGAGGAATGAGCTCTCTAAGTTTAGCCACCAATTGACGGCCTCGATATTGCGATTGACTACGGTGTACCACTAAGGCAAGGGCATCGACTTTATCACCATTAATGAGAATATCCAACTTGACTAAATCCGCTTCTTGAAAGCGAATAAAATGATAATCCAAAGAGGCATATCCCCGACTTAAAGATTTTAAGCGATCGAAAAAATCTAAAACCACTTCACTCATAGGTAATTCATAAGCAATAGATACCTGTTTACCTGTATAAAGTAATTTGGTTTGCACGCCACGACGTTCATTACAAAGTGTGATCACTGCGCCTAAATAAGTCTGTGGCACTAAAATATTTGCCAAAACGATAGGTTCACGCATCACCGCAATCAAATTGGCCATTGGTAAATTGGCAGGATTATCAACCAGTAAAGTTTCTCCCCGCGTTGTCACTATTTCATAAACCACAGTGGGCGCGGTAGTTATTAAATCAAGATTATATTCTCGTTCTAAACGCTCTTGAACTATCTCCATGTGCAATAAACCAAGAAAACCACAACGAAAACCAAAACCTAAGGCTCCGGAAGTTTCAGGTTCATAAAACAGGGATGAATCATTTAAACTAAGCTTTTCTAAAGCCTCACGAAAATCAGTAAAAGCTTCGGTATTAACTGGAAATAAACCGGCAAATACCTGTGGATGAACGCGTTTAAAACCAGGTAAAGGCTCACTAGCAGGTTTCGAAGTATGAGTTAAGGTATCTCCGACAGGCGCACCATGAATATCTTTAACACCCGCAATAACAAACCCCACCTCGCCGGCATTTAAATCTTCCGTTTCTTGTCGTTTTGGAGTGAAAATGCCACATTTATCCACGATGTAACTTCGCCCAGTAGACATCACTTGGATCTTGTCACCTACTTTAAGCCTGCCATTTTTTATGCGCACTAAAGAAACGATCCCTAAATAAGTATCAAACCAAGAATCAATAATGAGTGCCTGTAAGGGTTGCTGTACATTGCCTTGCGGTGGTGGAATAACCTGTATAAGTCGTTCTAACAGTTCTAAAATGCCGAGACCTTGTTTTGCACTGACTCTAACAGCATCTTGAGCAGGTATGCCGATAATTTCTTCAATTTCCTGAATAACGCTTTCTGGATCAGCTTGTGGTAAATCTATTTTATTTAATACCGGCAAAACTTCTAAACCTTGTTCAACAGCGGTATAACAAACAGCCACGGTTTGCGCTTCAACTCCTTGAGCGGCATCCACGACTAACAACGCCCCTTCACAAGCGGCTAAAGAACGCGATACTTCATAAGAAAAATCCACATGCCCTGGCGTATCGATAAAATTCAACTGATAACGCTGTCCATCGCGAGCAATATAATGAAGCGTTACGCTTTGTGCTTTGATAGTAATTCCACGTTCGCGTTCTAAATCCATGGAATCGAGTACTTGCTCGGACATTTCTCTTTCCGTCAAGCCCCCGCAAACTTGTATTAATCTATCGGCCAAAGTCGATTTTCCATGATCAATATGAGCAATAATAGAAAAGTTACGAATATTTTGCATGATAGTATGATAACGCCTTAAACTATATAAGTGTCGCTTTTTTATTCGATAAGGCAAAAGAGTATAACGGATTTATACTCACAGCAATTGGATTTTTGGCAAGGCGCCGTAAAAAGGAGCAACCGCAGTGTATTCAAGATACATGAGGATTGTGAATTGAACGGCAACATAGTCAAAAATTCAAGTGCGAAAAGTCAATTATTTTTGTAAACGTTGTTGTAACCACTGCGTAATATCCATAATTTCTTGTGGACAAACACTATGACCTATTGGGTAACGATTAAACTGCACAGGGTAAGCTAATTTTTTCAAACAATTATAAGAAAATTCTCCTAAAGCGGGTGCAACTACATTATCTTCATCACCATGTGCCATAAAAATAGGTGTTGATTTATTCGCATCACTGGCTTCTTTTTCTAAAAAGTGATGTAAAGGTAAATAAGTTGATAAAGCCAAAACACCTGCCAAAGCATGCGGATAACGTAAAGCAGTATATAATGCCATTGCTCCACCTTGAGAAAAACCTGCTAAAACAATTCGACTAGCCGGAATACCTCGTGCCATTTCTTTTTGCATTAATTCAAATAAGCTTTGTGCAGCCGCACGAATACCACTCTCATCTTCAGGCGAACCAAACGTTAGACCATGTATATCGTACCAAGCTGGCATTTTCACACCACCATTTAAACTAATTGGCCTCACGGGCGCATGAGGAAAAACAAAACGAAAGCCTGTGCTTAAAGCAACAGCTCTAGCCATATTGGCCGAATCATGACCACTGGCTCCTAAACCATGTAAACAAATGATACTAGCAGAAGG
>DAIQAW010000015.1:0-10017 GCA_036781465.1 Candidatus Aquirickettsiella sp. | reverse complement strand
GCAGAGTCACCATTACCATCAGAAAATCATGTAGAAGATACAATGGGGCCAAGTTTTCGTTGAATACATTTAAGAATAATGCTGCAAATAGAGGCGTGATGCTATTTTTTTTAACTTAATTTATTGACAGAGATAATTTCAAATTATCTTAAATAGTAGTTGGTAATTCGAGCGCTAGAAAAAAGTACAATTTATTTGTATTTATCTGTTAATTAAGCGTATAATCGCCCAGTCTTTTTTACCCTGTTCCATTAAAAGGCTTACAATTTGTGAGTAAACGACCGATTAATCTTAATTTATTAACGATTCGCTTTCCTATCACGGCAATCGTATCCATTTTACATCGAATCTCTGGTTTTTTCTTATTTTTAATTATCCCCGTCTTTTTAGCCATCCTGTCGTTGAGCTTACATAGCCCAGAGTCTTTTTTTACCGTGCATACCTGTTTTGCGCATCCTGTCACTAAATTGCTCATCTTAAGCTTTTTATTTGCGCTTTTTTATCATTTATTAGCCGGTATTCGTCATTTATTGATGGATGCGGGCATTGCGGAAGAATTAAAGTCTGCGCGCTTTAGTGCGGGTTTGGTTATTGTGCTGGCGATAGGCCTGGTCGGTCTGATGGGAATTTATTTATGGTAAAAAAATTAACTAATGTAACCAGTCTTAGTGGTAACGGGTTGCGTGATTGGTTAATCCAACGTACCACCTCTGTGATTTTGGCTGCCTATATTATTTTTTTATTGGTATTTATTCTTTGTCATCAACCCTTAGATTATGTCACTTGGCAGAACTTATTTAGTCATATAGGTATGCGTTTGTTCAGTAGCTTATTTTTATTAAGTTTATTTTGGCATGCCTGGATTGGCCTATGGACGATAGTGACGGACTATATTAAATCAGCGAGTTTACGTTTAATTACTCAACTCATTATTATCATCGCGCTATTCCTCTATTTTGTTTGGGGTTTAGTTATTTTCTGGGGCACAATTTAATGGCTTTGCCTACTTATAGTTTTGATGCCGTGATCGTGGGTGCGGGTGGCGCGGGTATGCGCGCGGCATTGCAATTGGCACATTCCGGTCAGAAAGTTGCATTAATTTCTAAAGTATTTCCAACCCGTTCACACACGGTTTCAGCACAAGGGGGTATTACCTGTGCCTTAGGTAATGCACATGAAGATGATTGGCGTTGGCACATGTACGATACGGTGAAAGGTTCAGATTATTTAGGTGACCAAGATAGTATTGAGTATATGTGTAAAACCGGTCCTGAAGCGGTGTATGAGCTGGAACATATGGGCTTGCCGTTTTCACGGATGGATTCCGGAAAAATTTATCAACGTCCGTTTGGTGGCCAATCAAAAAATTTTGGCGGTGATCAAGCGGCGCGAACCTGCGCTGCCGCCGATAGAACCGGCCATGCTTTATTACATACTTTGTACCAACAAAACATAAAAGCCAAAACACATTTTTTTAATGAATGGTATGCCATTGACTTGGTAAAAGCGTCAGAAGGCCAAGTTGCTGGGATCACAGCGTTGTGCATCGAAACCGGTGAAGTGGTTTTTTTTCATACACGTGCAACTATTTTAGCAACGGGCGGTGCTGGGCGAATTTTTCAATCAACTACCAATGCGATGATTAATACCGGTGATGGTATCGGAATGGTGTTACGTGCGGGTTTTCCAGTACAAGATATGGAAATGTGGCAATTTCATCCGACTGGTATTGCAGGGGCTGGCGTTTTAGTGACAGAAGGTTGTCGTGGCGAAGGTGGATATTTAATTAATAAAAACGGTGAACGCTTTATGGAGCGTTATGCACCGCATGCAAAAGATTTAGCTTCGCGAGATGTGGTCGCGCGTGCCATGGCGTTAGAATTGCGTGCTGGAAATGGATTTAATCCAGAAGGGACCGATTACGTAAAATTAAAATTGGATCATCTCGGTACAGAGATTATTAAAAAACGTTTACCCGGAATTCGTGAATTGGCGTTAACCTTTGCGCATGTGGATCCGATTACCACACCTATTCCTGTTGTTCCAACTTGTCATTATATGATGGGCGGAATACCTACCAATGTTCATGGCCAAGTGATTACGGTTGATATTGAAGGTCAGGATCAAGTGGTTGAAGGCTTATATGCCGCGGGTGAATGTGCTTGCGTTTCTGTGCATGGAGCGAATCGATTGGGTGGTAATTCTTTGCTTGATCTGATTGTATTTGGTCGTTCAGCCGGTTTACATGTAGGCGAATCTTTAATCCAAGATTTACCGTTACTTACTATTAATCAAGATGATTTAGATGCGGCATTAAATCGTTTGAATCGTTGGAATCAATCTAAACAAGGTGAAAGTTTGGTTGAGATTCGACATGCCATGCAAAAAGTGATGCAAACCGATTTTGGTGTATTTCGTACAGCGAAATATATGGAAGAAGGCTTAGTTAAATTGAAAAAATTGCAAGAACGTTTAAACCATGCCGTGTTAACTGATCATAGCCAAGTATTTAATACCGCGCGTGTGGAAGCTTTAGAGCTTGATAATCTGATGCAAGTGGCCGTTGCTTCTGCGCTATCTGCATTGACACGAGAAGAAAGTCGTGGAGCACATAGTCGTGAGGATTTCCCAAAACGTGATGATAAAAATTGGTTAAAACATTTACTCTATTTTTCTAAAGCGGATACCATAAAATTTAGGCAGGTTAATCGTAAACCTATGACTGTGCCGCCCATGGAACTTAAAGAGCGCTCTTACTGATGCATTATCTTCGTTTTGTTGTTGGATTGTCTTTTCGTATGTTGATGTACTCTGTACACGTTATTTATTAGGCGACATTATGCAATTTTCTATTTATCGATACGATCCAGAGATCGACAAAAAACCCTATATGCAGGATTACACATTGGAGATCGCTCCGGGTAAAGACATGATGTTGTTGGAAGCCTTGGAATGTTTAAAAGAACAGGATCAGACCTTAAGCTTTCGTCGTTCTTGTCGCGAGGGTGTATGTGGGTCGGATGGCATGAATATTAATGGTAAAAATGGTTTGGCGTGTATCACGCAGGTTTCAACTTTAGGTTCACCTATCGTTTTAAGACCGTTGCCCGGTTTACCGGTGATACGTGATTTAGTGGTTGACATGGAACCCTTTTATCGTCAATACGAAAAAGCTCAACCCTATCTTATTAATGATAAAGAACCGCCGGCAAAAGAACGCTTACAATCCCCTGAAGAACGTGAAAAATTAGATGGGCTTTATGAATGTATCTTATGCGCCTGTTGTACTAGCGCTTGTCCTTCTTATTGGTGGAATCCTGATAAATTTTTGGGACCCGCCGCGCTATTGTGGCTTTGTCGCTTTTTGGTAGATAATCGCGATGATGCTAAAGAACAGCGTTTAGCTGAGTTAAATGATCTCTTTAGTTTATTTCGCTGTCGAACTATTATGAATTGTACAACGGTATGTCCTAAAGGACTTAATCCGGCTAAGGCAATAGGTCATATTCGCTCTGAGCTTTTACAAGAAGAAGTGTAATTAAAATATTCTCAATGGGGTAAATTCAGCCATTATGACTGAGCAATTAAAATCGGCACAAGCCTTACAAAAAAATTCTTATCTTTTTAGTGGTAATGGCACCTATTTAGAAACTCTGTATGAACAATATCTACACGACCCAAGTCAGTTAAGTACTGAATGGCAAACCTATTTCAGTCAACTCGGTGACAAAGAAAATGATGTTTCGCATGCGGATATTCGTGCTTATTTTACCGAATTAGCGCAGCGACCCCTCGATAAAAGAACGGTTCATGAGTCCAGTAATTTACAAGATAAACTACTTAGTTTAATTGATGCTTATCGCCGCTATGGCCATTACCAAGCACACTTAGATCCCTTAGCTTTAGCTGCAAAACGAGAAATAATCGATTTAAACTTAGAAAATCACGATATTAGCGCACAAGATTTGACGCGCATCGTGAATTTGGATGGTTTACTCGGTTTACAAAGTGTTACCGCAGAAAATTTACTGGCGCAACTTAAAAGGATTTATTGCGGTAGTATAGGCTTTGAATATGAACATATTATCGATCATGCGCAGCGAGCTTGGTTGCAAGAACGTATCGAAGCGGTAGGAGGTAAACCGAATTTCTCCGCACAAGCAAAGAAAACTATTTTAAAAGGTTTAATCCAGGCCGATGGCTTAGAAAAATTTTTGGGTAATAAATTTATTGCACAAAAACGTTTTTCTTTGGAAGGTGGAGATAGTTTAATCCCTTTACTTGAAGAATTAGTTGCGTATGCGAGTGCTGCTTCAGTACAAGAAATTGTTATTGGGATGGCGCATCGTGGCAGATTAAATGTGCTTATTAATATTTTAGGTAAATCGCCAGCTAAACTATTCGAAGAGTTTGCCGGGAAGTTGACCCAAGAAAATCGCTCTGGTGATGTTAAATATCACAAAGGTTTTGCTGCTGATATAAAAACTGATCATGGTGTCATGCATGTAGCGATGGCGTTTAATCCTTCACATTTAGAAATTGTTAATCCCGTAGTGGAAGGTTCTGTGCGCTCACGCCAAGAACGTCGCCAAGATAGCGGGAGAAAACAAGTATTACCCTTACTGATCCATGGTGATGCTGCTTTTTCTGGTCAGGGCATTGTGATGGAAAATTTTGAATTATCCCAAACCGAAGCTTATGGTACCGGTGGAACTTTACATATTGTTCTGAATAACCAATTGGGTTTTACCACTGATCCGCAAAATGCACGTTCGAGTTGGTATTGTACTGATCCTGCTAAAATTGTTGATGCACCGATTTTTCATGTTAATGGGGACGACCCCGAAGCGGTATTATTTACCTTACAACTTGCGTTTGATTTTCGGCAAATCTTTAAAAAAGATGTTGTTATTGATTTAGTTTGCTATCGTCGTCACGGACATAATGAAGCTGATGAACCCGCAGCGACCCAACCAATAATCTACCAAACCATTAAAAAATTACCCACTGCAAAACAACAGTATGCGGATATTTTAATTAATCAAGGGGTGGTAAGCACAGAAGAGGTGCAACTGTGGTCCGATGAATATAGAAATCGCTTAGATAAGGGTCAAGCTGTTGTGCATCGTCTTACTAGCGATTATGAAAATCCTTATCGTATTGATTGGCGTCCTTATCGCTATCAAGATTGGCGTACACCCGTTGATACGGGCGTTGATTTATCCGTATTGAAAAAATTGGCTACGCAATTAGAAACTTTACCACCCGGTTTTGTACTGCAAGCGCAAGTGGCCAAAATTATGGAAGATCGTCGCAAAATGACGGCTGGTCAGTTACCGTTAAATTGGGGCTATGCCGAAACAATGGCTTACGCAACTTTATTGCAAGAGAACTATGAAGTACGTTTATCTGGTCAAGACAGTGAACGCGGCACCTTTTTCCATCGTCATGCAGTACTTCATGATTTTAATACCAATCAAACCATAACACCTTTAGCCCAGTTGGCTAAAAATCCAAATGCATTTACTGTGATTGATTCGATACTCTCAGAAGCTGCGGTTATGGGTTTTGAATATGGCTATGCTATTTCAAATCCGAATAGTTTAGTTATTTGGGAAGCGCAATACGGTGATTTTGTTAACGGTGCACAGGTGGTTATTGATCAATTTTTAAGTTCTTCAGAACAAAAATGGGGTAGACTATGCGGTTTAGTTTTATTCTTACCTCATGGTTACGAGGGTTCCGGTCCAGAACATACTTCAGCCCGTTTAGAGCGTTTCTTACAACTGTGCGCGCAAGATAATATGCAAGTGTGTATACCGACGACACCAGCACAAATCTTTCATTGTTTACGTCGCCAAATGTTACGACCGTATCGCAAACCTTTAATCCTAATGTCACCAAAGAGTTTATTACGTCATAAATTAGCGGTATCTACCCTGCAAGACTTAAGCAATGGTGCTTGGCAATCGGTTATTCCTGAGTGCGAAATTGAGAGTAAAAAAGTAAAACGTGTCGTTTTATGTAGTGGTAAGGTTTATTATGATTTACTCGAACAGCGGCGTACGCAAAAAAGTGAAGATATTGCACTGATACGCATCGAACAATTATATCCTTTTCCAGATATTGAATTGCGTGCTGTACTAAATTCTTATTCTAAAGTAAAAGATATTGTATGGTGCCAAGAGGAATCTAAAAATCAAGGTGCTTGGTATTGTATCCAACATGAACTTGTTGCATGTCTAGCAAAAATCCAAACTTTACGGTATGTGGGTAGGCCCGCTTCGGCAGCGCCTGCGGTGGGTTCACCTTTGGTGCATATAGAAGAACAACAAACTTTGGTTAAAGAAGCTTTAACCTAAAAGCTGAGTTAATATTTATAGAGGAATCCGAGATGCGAATTGAAGTAAAAGTTCCAATGTTACCCGAATCGGTTACCGATGCGACCTTAGGTGAATGGGAAAAAAAGAAAGGGGATTTGGTTAAAGCCGAAGACACGATAGTTGCTTTGGAAACGGATAAAGTCGCCATCGAGATTCCGGCAGGTCATGATGGCGTGTTAGGCGAAATTTTAAAAGAAAAAGGAAGCGTTGTTAAAGCCGGAGAAGTCTTAGTCACTATAGAAACTGACAAGGAAGCTATTATGAATGCTACTAAAAATGTTACCACATCGTCACCTTCAGCAAAACCAGCCGCACTTTCAGCGACACCCTTTGCAGTTGATACTAAAGATAAAGAAACTCACTCATCTCGTATGGATACAACACAAAATCTATCAGGTCCCGCGTTAAGGCGTAAACGAAGTCTGGAATCAGAAGGACAATCGGTTAAAAAAGAAGCCCATGCTGAAATTCAAACTTCAACAGCAATGCAGACTAATGACCTTTCAGCCACGTATGCTACAAGTCAAGATCAAAGCTCAGAACGCGTGGAAAAACGTGTACCGATGACGCGTTTGCGTGCGCGTATTGCGGAACGCTTGGTATCCGCACAACATACCGCCGCTATTTTGACTACGTTTAATGAAATTAATTTGCAGGAAGTCATTAAATTGCGGACTATGTATAAGGAAAATTTTGAAAAAAAACATGGTATCCGTTTAGGGTTTATGTCTTTTTTTACCAAAGCAGTTATTGCAGCGCTTAAAAATTTCCCTGCCGTGAATGCTTCTATTGATGGGAATGATATAGTTTATCATAATTACTTTGACATAGGCATTGCAGTATCGACCGAAAGAGGTTTAGTTGTTCCAATTTTACGTGATGCGGATTGTTTAAGTTTTGCTGATATGGAAAAAGCGATTGCCTACTATGGCCGCAAAGCTAAAGACAATCAGATTGCCATTGAAGACATGACGGGGGGTACATTTACCATTACCAATGGAGGAGTTTTTGGCTCACTATTAGCTACACCGATTATAAATCCACCACAAAGTGCGATACTCGGAATGAACAAAATAGAGGAACGGCCGGTGGCAGAAAATGGCCAAGTGGTTATTCGACCGATGATGTATGTTGCTTTATCTTATGATCATCGTATTATTGACGGTAAAGAATCAGTTAGCTTTTTAAAAACTATTAAAGAGTTACTTGAAGATCCGTCCCGTTTGTTAATTGATGTATAAGTGCTATCTCATAGCACAAAGCATAGTTTAATAGCGAGCGATCCGTTATCATTATTTTCAAAAATAGGCTAACAGCAATGGGATTTTTGGTAAGTACTAAGTACCGTAACCCAGCTGCAATTTGCGTGTATACAATATAGTCATAAAAATTGCAGATAGAGCGCTAACATAGACAAAAATTCTAATGCGAACAGCTAATAATTAGGAGAAAAAGAAATCCATGAATCTACATGAATACCAAGGTAAAGAACTATTTAGCGAATATGGTTTACCTGTACCCTTAGGTAAACCCGTTAGCACAGTAGAAGAGGCCTTGGCCGCTGCCGAAGCCTTAGGTGGAAATGCATGGATGGTCAAAGCACAAGTGCATGCCGGCGGTAGAGGTAAAGCAGGCGGAGTTAAATATGTGACCAGTAAAGAGGCGGTGGCGGTAGAAACTAAACGTCTACTTGGTCGACGTTTAGTGACTTTTCAAACCGATGAGCATGGTCAACCGGTTAATCAAATATTGATTGCTCAGCCTTGTGATATTAAACGCGAGTTATATTTAGGGGCGGTATTAGATCGCAGTACGCGTCGTGTTGTTATCATGGCGAGTACCGAAGGGGGTGTTGAAATTGAAAAGGTAGCGGAAGAAACACCCGAAAAAATATTAAAAATTACCATCGATCCTTTGCTTGGAGTGATGCCTTATCAAGCACGTGATATTGGTTTTAAATTGCAATTAACTGCTAATCAATTAAAAGAATTTACGCAGATTTTATTAGGTCTGGGCAAGATGTTCGTCGAACGTGATCTGAGTTTAGTAGAAATTAATCCTTTGATTATCGATCAAAATGATCATGTGATTTGTTTAGATGCCAAAGTAGTGGTCGATGATAATGCTTTATTTAGACAAGCCCAATTACGCGTGATGCGCGATCCTTCGCAAGAAGATGAACGTGAAAATCGTGCTCACGATTGGGAGTTGAATTATATCGCTTTAGATGGTGATATCGGCTGTATGGTGAATGGTGCAGGCTTGGCTATGGCGACCATGGATTTAATCAAATTACACGGTGGAAATCCCGCTAATTTTTTAGATGTAGGTGGTGGTGCGACACAAGAAAGAGTGACGGAAGCATTTAAGATCATATTATCCGATGAAAAAGTTAAAGGTATATTAGTTAACATTTTTGGTGGCATTGTTCGTTGCGATATGATCGCAGATGGAATTATTGGTGCAGTCAAGGATGTTGGCGGTAAAATTCCAGTGGTGGTGCGTTTAGAAGGTAATAATGCCGATCTAGGCGCAAAAAAATTATCTGAAAGTGGTTTGAATATCATTGCTGCGAATAGTTTAACGGGAGCTGCGGAACAAATAGTTGCAGCGGTTAAATCTCCGATGGCTGCATGATACGCTTCGCACCAGAGTTTTTGGCTGCAAAATAAAACATTTTTATAAAAGGTTTAGATATAAACATGAGTATATTAATCAACAAAAACACGAAAGTTATTTGCCAAGGCTTCACCGGTAAACAAGGAACATTTCATTCTGAACAAGCCATCGCCTACGGTACACAAATGGTTGGCGGTGTAACACCCGGGAAAGGTGGAACGCAACATTTAGATTTACCCGTGTTTAATACCGTGGCGGATGCTGTGGCAGTAACTGGTGCGGATGCCAGTGTTATTTATGTGCCAGCCCCTTTTTGTAAAGATTCTATTGTTGAAGCAGCCGATGCTGGTATTTCATTAATTGTTTGTATTACTGAAGGTATTCCAGTATTGGATATGTTAGATGTGAAGGTTTATTTAGAAAATAATAGCCATTCACGTTTAATAGGACCGAATTGTCCCGGCGTGATTACACCCGGGCAATGTAAAATTGGCATTATGCCCGGGTATATTCATAAATCCGGCCGCGTCGGTATCGTATCACGATCAGGTACTTTAACCTACGAAGCGGTTAAACAAACCACTGACTTAGGTTTGGGTCAAAGTACGTGTGTTGGTATTGGTGGTGATCCGATTCCAGGCATGAATTTTGTTGATGTACTGGGTATGTTCCAAGAAGATCCACAAACAGAAGCCATTTTAATGGTTGGCGAAATTGGCGGCACCGCAGAAGAAGAAGCGGCAGATTTTATTAAAACTTACGTGACTAAGCCGGTGGTGGCTTATATTGCTGGTGTGACAGCGCCTGCTGGAAAACGTATGGGTCATGCCGGTGCGATTATTTCTGGTGGGAAAGGGACTGCTGCGGAAAAATTTAAAGTCTTAGAAGCGGCGGGTGTGCATACCGTAAAATCTCCTGCTGATATGGGTAAAAAGATAGCACAATTTTTATGATTATTTTTTCAAGCGAGTCGCTATGCTCACGAAAAATTTCGGCCGTCATGTCCCCGAAATTT
>DAIQAW010000014.1:0-10241 GCA_036781465.1 Candidatus Aquirickettsiella sp. | reverse complement strand
TACAAGAGCTAAATTAAACGTCATTTTTGTAAGCTTTAAACCTACATTTAAAGCAGGTGTTTCTTACTCAAATACCTACATTTTTACATTGATTTTATGTATCTAAGAAAATACATATCATGTATTTAGGTCTTTTTAGTCTTACTCTACCTATGCGATAATAAAAAAGTGTTAAGATTCATCGACTATTACTTCTAACTGTTTTTAGCTGGATAATCCTTTTGAAACAGCATTACCTGAACATTGAAGATCACCGTTTAGCTAGTCTACTCCCTCATTATGCTGGCCGTCATTTATTACAATTAAGTCCTTATTCTTTTTCAAGCTTAACTACTAGCCCTATTATCCACAAAATTACGGTTTCTTCGAGTTATAAATGTAAGTTATATACTCACAAATTAGATTGTCCTGATCTAGAAAGTTTATACACTCACTTACCGTTTGCCAATGATAGTATTAACCTAATTCTCTTGCCCCATACACTAGAAGTAAGTAAAAATACCGCACAAGTCATACTTACAGAAGCCTGGCGAGTATTAGCTCCCAATGGCCATTTAATTATACTAGGTATTAATCCTATCAGTTTTTGGGGCCTATATCGGTTGTGCTCAATTAATAAAAAACCTGCTTGGGATGGTCGGCTTCACACAATCCAAACCCTTTGTCAGTGGATACACTTTTTAGGGGGTGAAATTCAGCATACTGAGAGCTTTCTATTTCGACCCCCTTTATCCAGCCCTCCCGGCATGTGGTTATTTAAGAAATTAGCTTGGTTAGAACGGATATCGCCTTGGCTTATTCCCTATATGGGAGGAATTTATTTGATTATTGCTGAAAAACGAATAAAAAGACTCAATGGCTTAGGCTTAGTTTGGCAATTTCCCCCAGTACTCAATAATAAGGTCTTGGCTCCCAATGCTCGAGGACCTCACCATGCATAAAATCCCAAAAATAGAGATTTTTACTGATGGCGCTTGCCGGGGAAACCCTGGGCCTGGAGCCTGGGCAGCTCTCTTACGGTACCAGGGAAAAGAAAAAACTATTTATGGTACCGAAAACCTTACTACTAATAACCGCATGGAATTAATGGCGGCCATTCAGGCTTTAGTGGCAGTAAAAAAACCCTGTCAAATATCACTCAGCACTGATTCGCAATATGTTCAAAAAGGCATTACTGAATGGCTGCCTCGATGGAAGCAACGAGCATGGCTTACTGCTGATAAAAAACCTGTTAAAAATTCTGATTTATGGAAAGAATTGGCTATACAAGCTGAACGTCATCAAATCTGCTGGAAATGGGTAAAAGGACATAGCGGTCATCCAGAAAATGACCGTGTTGACAGTTTAGCTAATGCTGCCTTAGATGAGCTTTTAAAATAATACTCTTCGCAATTGAACTTTTAGCTGTGTTGCCGCTCAACTCGCAATCCTCATGGCTATTATAGAATAGAGACCAGATTGCTGCATAGACACGGCACTTGCCAAAAATCCAATTGCTGTGAGTTAAAATTTATCTCTTAATAGGGAATACCATTAATAGAGAATACCATAAATTATGGCTTTAGAGAACCTTTAGTCTTTAAGATAATACGCATCTAACAAAGCACGTCGATAAACGAGTGGTGCCTTTATTTCATCTTCAAATTCGACATATTCCCAAGCATCTGCATTGCTCAATAAGCGGCGTAATAAAAGATTATTCAGTGCATGACCAGATTTATAACCACTAAATGCACCGATGAGACTATGGCCTAATAAATAGAGATCTCCCACTGCATCAAGAATCTTATGACGCACAAACTCATCCTCGTAACGTAAACCGTCTTCATTCAGTACCCTATACTCATCTACAACCACTGCATTATCTAGGCTTCCACCCAAAGCGAGCCGCACCTCACGTAATTTTTCATAATCTGCCATAAAACCAAATGTACGTGCGCGACTAACCTCTTTAACATAAGAAGTCGTGGAAAAATCAATACTTGCTTTTTGACTACGATTTTGAAAAAGCGGGTGATTAAAATCAATTTCAAATGAAACTTTAAATCCATCGAATGGTTCAAAAGAAGCCCATTTATCCCCTTCAGTTACTTTAATAGCTTGTTTGATTCGGATAAAGCGTTTTGAAGCGCTCTGTTCCTCAATACCTGCCGACTGAATCAAAAAAATAAAGGGTCCTGCGCTTCCATCCATAATGGGAATTTCTGAAGCGGTAATATCAACATACGCGTTATCAATACCCAAACCCGCCATAGCCGACATTAAATGCTCTATGGTCGCAACTCTGACACCATTTTTCAGTAAAGTAGTTTGTAGTGTAGTTTCACCGACATGTTCAGCCCGAGCTTGAACTTCAACAATAGGATTAAAATCTATCCGTCGAAAAATAATTCCTGTGTTAATAGGTGCGGGCCGCAAGGTTAATATTGCTGTTTCACCGCTATGTAATGTGATACCTGCCGCTTTAATAACGTTTTTTAAAGTACGTTGTTTTAGCGCACGAGATGTTTGGATTGAATTGTTTTTTCTGGACACCCTTAAGAAACCTCTTCTTGTCTTCGTAAAAAAGCCGGAATATCAAAATATTCAATATCGGTAACAGCATTATCTGCTGTGGACTTACTTGGTGTAATAACACCCTGTTTGCGTAACACCGTAGGACGCTCCAGCTGGTGATAATCTAAGCTACCGTCAGCTGCTCTAATGAGACTTGAACCCTCTCCCTCATGCATTACCGTATCCATAGGAAGATTATGTCCTAGACCTGTTATTACTATTGTTACACGTAACTCATCATTCATTCCTGGATCTATCACTGTACCAATGACAACATTAGCGTCTTCTGAAGCAATTTCTTTAATCACTCCACCGACTATTCCAAATTCTTTCATTGATAAATCCGGTCCCGCAGTTATATTAACTAATACACCGCGTGCACCTTTTAGATTGATATCCTTTAATAGCGGACTGCCGATAGCTGCATTTGCTGCCGATAGCGCTCTATCTGAACCCAATCCTACTCCTGTACCCATCATGGTCGTACCCATCTCTGACATTACGGTTTTAACATCCGCAAAATCCACATTAATTAGACCGGCACGTGTTATTAAAGCTGCAATTCCTTTGACAGCGCCAAATAATACATCATCTACCGCTTTAAATGCATCTAAAAAACTAACTTCATCACCTAAGACATTCATTAACTTTTCATTAGGAATGGTAATCAGTGAATCAACATGCTGGCTAAGTTGCTTAATTCCTTCCTCGGCTAAGCGCAAACGCTTCTTCCCTTCAATCTCAAAAGGCTTAGTTACAACTGCTACGGTCAAAATTTTCATCTGCTTAGCAATTTCTGCAATAACGGGTGCAGCACCCGTTCCTGTACCACCCCCCATCCCTGCAGTGATGAACACCATATCGGCTCCCTCTAAAGCCGCTCTAACTCTTTCTCTATCTGCTTCTGCAGCAAGACGACCTATTTCAGGATTTGCTCCAGCACCTAAACCTTTAGTGATTTGTTGACCTAATTGTAATAAACAATTAGCAGAAGAGTTTTTTAGCGCTTGGGCATCAGTATTAGCACAGATAAATTCTACTCCCGGAATATCTTGTGCCAACATATGTTCAAGAGTATTTCCACCACCACCTCCAACGCCAACAACTTTTATTACCGCATTTTGTAGAGGGGGATTGTGCGAATCAAATTTGGCACTCATAATTAGCTCCTAAGAATTTCAGTATTATTTAAAAGTTTTCGCATAACCAATTTTTTATACGTGCTATTTTTCTACCAAATAAAACATTAGGTTTTCTTTGTTCGCATTGTTGTTGATAGCCATATAATAGTAAGCCTGTACTGGTAGCATACATTCCATTCGTGGTTACTTCGCTATTCCCAGTGATATATTGTGGATGACCCAGTCTTACCGGTAACTTAAAAATCTTCTCTGCTAATTCGACACTACCACTGACATTAGAAGCACCACCCGTCAACACCACTCCTGCTGCAAGAAATTCTTCAAAACCACTACGATATAATTCGGCTTTCACTAAATGGAAAAGCTCTTCGTAGCGTGGTCCTACCACTTCTGCTAAAGCACGTTTAGTCAGCGTGCGTCCGGGACGATCTCCCACTCCGGAAACTTCAACAAGCTCATCTGGATCTGCTAGTTCTGGTAAAGCACAGGCATGTCTTCTTTTTATCTGCTCTGCACTTTGCGTGGGTGTTCTTAATGCAACAGCAATATCATTCGTGACTTGATCACCTGCAATGGGAATAACTGATGTAAAACGTATAGCACCTTCAGTAAATATAGCGATATCGGTAGTTCCACCGCCAATATCTATTAAACACACACCTAACTCTTTCTCATCTTCTGTTAATACCGATTGACTCGATGCAAGTTGTTCTAAAATTATTTCGCTCACTTCTAAACCACAGCGTTGAATACATTTAATGATGTTTTGAGCCGCGCTAACCGCGCCGGTTACCATATGTACTTTAGCTTCTAACCGCACCCCGGACATACCTATTGGCTCACGAATACCTTCTTGGCTATCAATAATAAATTCTTGAGGCAAAATATGTATTATTTTTTGATCCGCTGGAATAGCAACCGCTTTCGCTGCATCAATCACCCGCTCCACATCTGCATGAGTAACTTCTTGATTTTGAATCGCAACAATTCCATGCGAATTCAAACTTCGAATATGATTTCCAGCAATACCAGTGTATACACTTCGAACTGGACTTCCTGCCATGGCTTCTGCTTCACCCACAGCTTGCTGAATTGAATCAACCGTTGCATCAATATTAACTACCACACCTCGCTTTAATCCTAATGAAGGATAAATTCCCATTCCAATAATTTCGATACCATTGGGCTTAACTTCACCCACTAAAGCATTGACTTTGGATGTACCAATATCTAAACCTACAATTAAATTCTTAATCGGTTTCTTTGCCATATTATTTCACCTTCAATTAAATTCTCTAGATCTTTTCAAACTTCATCATTTAACTTCATTGTTAGGATATAGCTCATTACTTTATTTTTTGTGAACCGAATTTTCCCCATAACTCAAAAAAACTCGCTGCATTTGGAAAAAATCTTGTTTACGTCATTAATAATTTTCTAAGAAATCCGTTTCTTAAATTTTACTGCCATACCATGGGCATATCGGAGATCCACATAATCTACCATAGATACTTTACTTGCAATAACATCAGAATAAACATCTAGCAAACGTTCTACTTGTATAGAAGGTTGACTTCGACTTAAATAGACTGTTAACCCATTATCTAACTTTAGATACCAATATTGTTGATCAACTAGTCTTAATAATTTAATTTTTAAGTTTAATTGTGCAAACATTGGATTCAGTGTGATATAGGTTTGTAATAAATATTTTTGTTGACCTAGCGGCCCTTCAAAAATGGGCAGATCTAATACCCTAGAATCTCCATCTGGAATGAAAATATTACCTTGATCGTCTAATAAACCATGCTTTCCAATAAAAGCGATAGGTTTCTTAGTAAGAAAATTTACCACCAATGTATCCGGCCAAAATCGTTTTATGTTTACATTAGCTATCCATTGTAAATGTAAAATTTTTTCTTTTAACCCCTGGCTATCTAAACGAAAAAAACCTTTTGCAATAAATGGCAAAATAATTTGCTGCAAATGACTTTGCTTAACATAAGTTAAATCACCACTGATTTTAATATTTTTAACAGGAAAGCAGCTAGGATTGGCTAATTTTTGCCATAATAAAATTAAACTTAATATGAGTAATAAACTCAATGAAAATTTAAAAAACCATCCTTTTGAAGGCAATTGGGAGCTTAAACGGGCCAATCTAGGTTTATCGCGTTGCCGTTGGAATCGTTGGTTTTCAACTATTTTCCCATTTTTAACCATCGCTTAGCCATTAGAAATACAAGAAATCAAAGGGGATAATAATCTATATAGTGTGTTTCTGCCAGTTTTACTGATCTCGCTTAGCTTCTTAAGACTTAAGAGTATACTACTCCTATGATTTTGAAGAATTATCTCTGCAAGTTCGAAAGATATAAATTAATACTGAATACTGATAGATTCTTCGCCAAAACTTTCACGCAGAGCCTTTACTAAATCGTCTTCAGGCTTCACTCTCCAATTATCACCTAAATTTAAATACACTTGTGTTTTAAGTTCAGGGTGAATGTAAGCAATACGCGTGAGGCAAAGACCTGGACAAAAATTGCTCATTATTTTTTGCAAGTCATCAAGTAGCGTCGGCTTAATGACAGACTTAGAAAGTTTAATCAATAAATTTTTCGCATGAATTTCACGTGCTTCACTGATATCTAAAATTTTTTTAGCTAACACTCGTGTATTCCCCGTAAATTCGTCTCGTTGGATCTCTCCTTCAATAATTAATAGTTTATCTTTATTCAGCTTTTCACGATATTTGGTATAGGTATCACTAAATAAGGTTACTTCTAAACGCCCGCTTGCATCCTCCAAATTAAGTACAGCCATACGATCACCGCGTTTGGTCCATAATGAACGAATAGTCAGTACCCAACCAGCGATAGTCATAGATTGACCCGCTTTGCTAGTTAATTCACTTAAAGACGTTGAAATAAAGTGCGCTAATTCGCTCGCATAATTTTCTAAAGGATGGCCACTTAAATAAAAACCTAAAACTTCTTTTTCAGCCTGTAAACGTTGCAATTTTGGCCAATCTTCCTGATTCACCATTTGGCTTGAATGAGAGACCATATCAAGGCCAAAAAAATCTTTTTGACCTGAAACTTTTGTCAATGATCTTTGATCCGCCGCTTGCAAAGCAGCTTCCATATTACCTAGAAGACTGGCGCGATTTATACCAAAACTATCTAAGCTACCCGAAAAAATTAAGGCTTCTAAACTTTTACGATTTAGTTTTTGCAAATCCACACGATGGCATAAATCAAATAAATCACTAAATTTTTTTTGTTGGCGCTGCTCTATAAGCATTTCTATGGCTCCAACCCCCAAACCTTTAATAGCGCCTAAGCCGTACCGAATCGAACCAGTAGTTTCCTCAACAGTAAATTTATATTCGCTATGATTGATATCGGGTGGCAATATATTCAATTTCATTGAACAACATTCTGCAAGAAAGGTCACTACTTTTTCGGTATGATCCATATCGGATGATAATACTGCGGCCATAAATTCTGCGGGATAGTGTGTTTTTAACCATGCCGTTTGATAAGAAACTAAAGCATAGGCCGCTGAATGCGATTTATTGAATCCATAGTCTGCAAATTTCTCCATTAAATCAAAGATTTGATTTGCTAAACGAAACTCAATGTTTTTCTGTTCTGCCCCTTTTATAAAAACTGTTCTTTGTTGTGCCATCTCCTCTGCTTTCTTTTTCCCCATAGCACGACGCAATAAATCAGCTGCCCCCAAAGTATAACCTGCTAGTACTTGCGCAATTTGCATTACTTGTTCTTGATATAAAATAATTCCATAGGTAGGACTTAATATTGGCTCTAAAAAAGGATGATCATACTGAACTTGAGCACGTCCATGTTTACGATTTATAAAATCATCGACCATGCCTGACTGTAATGGCCCAGGGCGAAATAAAGCAACTAAAGCAATGATTTCATCAAAACTATCGGGACGTAATCGTTTAATGAGATCCCGCATCCCTCGAGACTCTAATTGAAATACAGCAGTGGTTTGACACGATTTTAATAAAGCAAAGGTACTCACATCATCGATAGGAATGGCTGTGATATCTAGTAAACATTCATCTGGTTTTTTTTTCGTATTAATTGCTTGAACCGCCCAATCAATTATGGTCAAGGTTCGAAGGCCAAGAAAATCAAATTTAACTAAGCCAACTTTTTCAATATCATCTTTGTCAAATTGAGTAATGCAGTGTATTCCGTCTGGCTCACAATAAAGTGGTGTAAAATCTGTCAGTCTGGAAGGTGCAATAACTACTCCGCCCGCATGTTTACCGACATTACGGATTAATCCTTCCAATTTTTTTGCTAAATCAATTAATACTTTGACTTCATCTTCATTTGCATAGCGATATTCTAGTTCATCTTCTTGATCAAGCGCTTTTTCCAGTGTAATACCTAACTCAAAAGGAATTAGCTTGGCAATTTTATCCACCATACCATATGGGTATCCTAGAACACGCCCTACATCTCTAACTACTGCACGAGCGGCCATACTTCCATACGTTATTATTTGCGAAACCGCATCACGTCCATAACGTTCTGTTACATAATCAATAACCCTATCACGTCCCTCCATGCAGAAATCGATATCGAAATCCGGCATAGAAATACGTTCTGGATTTAAAAAGCGTTCAAAAAGCAAGTCATATTGCAAAGGATCTAAACCAGTAATTTGCAAGGTATAAGCAACTAAAGATCCCGCTCCAGAACCTCTACCAGGACCCACTGGAATTTGATTTTTCTTTGCCCAACGAATAAAGTCAGCAACAATAAGAAAGTAACTTGCAAAACCCATCGAATTGATCACTTTGAGCTCTGAATGTAGTCTTTCAAAATAAATTTTTTCAAGTTCCTTGGCGTTAATGCACGGCTTCTGCACCTCTTCCTTTTCATCCATACCCACTAACTTGGATTCTGTATTCTTCCGAGATAAACCTAAAAATTTAGAACGCTTCTCTAAACATTGTACTAAGCCTTGTTCTGCTTCTTGTATTAAGAAATTTTCTGCACTCATTCCTGCTGGAATAGGAAAATTAGGCAAAAAAGATGCTTCTAATTCAATTTCTAAGTTACAACGCTTAGCAATTTCCACCGAATTAGTCAACGCAGATGGAATATCAGCAAATAAAACAAGCATTTCTTCTATTGAACGAAGATATTGTTGCTCGGTATGAATCTTAGGGCGTTTAGGATCATTTAAAGTATATCCTCTATTAATGCAAACCCTAGCTTCATGTGCTTCAAAATCTTCAGGTGAAAGAAAGCACACTTCATTGGTTGCTACGACTGGTGCATTATAATTTTTTGCTAGTTCAAGAGCTGACCCGATATATTCCTCCTCTAAGGGGCGGCCTAAACGTTGTAGCTGCAAATAAAAACGATTTGGGAATAGAGTTAGCCAAGATTGTAAAATTTCGGCGGCCAAGGGTTTATTATTTTTCATTAAACAAGATGTAATTTCTCCTTCTCTTCCTCCTGATAATACGATTAAGCCTTCAGAATAATTTGCAAACCAACTCTTTTGGAGAATTGGTTTTCCCTTTTGTTGATTCTCTAAATAGGAACGAGAAATTAATTGAATTAAGTTTTGATAACCTAGTTGGTTTTGGCAAAGTAAAATTAATTGAAACGCTGGATCAGATAATCGATCATTTTTTACCCAACATTCAGCCCCAATTATAGGTTTGATCCCTTTTTTTATTGCTGCCTGATAGAATTTAATTGTTGCAAATAAATTGGATAGATCTGTTACGGCAATAGCTGGCATAGAAAGCTCATCTGCTCGCGAGATAAGCTTATCAATACGAATCAAGCCATCGCTCAAAGAGTATTCTGTATGTAGGTGCAGATGGATAAAGGATGGCATATACTCTTCGCACTTGAATTTTTGTCTGTGTTGCCGCTCAATTCGCAATCCTCATGTATGCGTATACACTCCGGTTGCTCATTTTTTCGGCGCCTTGACAAAAATCCAATTACTGTGAGTACATACTCTTCGCACTTGAATTTTTGTCTGTGTTGATCCTCAATTCGCAATTATCTTGGTTCGCTCGATTTGCTTCGTCTTGTAGCACCTTATCAAAAAAACATGCTGTGAGTATACCCCCGATCAGCGCGCCACAGGAACCTTATACTTTGCCAGAATCAATTTAAAAAGATAGCTTCAATGAACTTCTAACCTTTTGCAAGAAAAAAATACTAATTTTCCTTTTTCAATCACTTGAATTCTAAGGTTCTAGCGCTTTATAGGTTTCTTTTAAGCTAAAGATTAAATAAGTATAAAGTATATCTAGTTGTTGGGATTGACCAGTTAAATAACAACGTAAAAAATTTTTACATACGTAATTTAGTCTAATCGCTCCAGCATAACAGGCTCCACCTTTTATTTTATGTACTATATTTTCAATAGTTTCCCAATCTTTTAACTGATAGGTCTTTTCAAGCTCTTGTATATGACCAGGAATAGATTCTTTAAACATTTCAATAATTTCATTGAACAAATCTATAT
>DAIQAW010000013.1:0-10327 GCA_036781465.1 Candidatus Aquirickettsiella sp. | reverse complement strand
ATATAAACCAATTCATTTATTTAAAGCGAACATTAACAATAAAAATGACGCATTTTTTTTCATCACTGAATCGGATAAAGAGTTTTGGATGAAGCAAGATCCCACCGACTGGGAAAAAGTTACTGTTGATAATATGGAAGTTTTAAGAGATGGTGGTTCAACAATCTATTACTTTAGTGGAAAAGAGTACGACAAATTATATATACCCACTTCTATGCAAAAGAAAAAAACTCCTTATATATCAGGGAATTGTGACCGCGTTTTTTTAAAGAAAATACCGTTGTCTAAAGAAATATTAAATGGGATAGATATAACTAAATTGGATCTATCGAATATTCCTGAAACTAAAGCCGATGCAGAAAAAAAGCAAAAAGAAGAACTTCAAAAAAGACCTAAATTGAGTAATAGTAATCTCACAAGACTTTTCTCAGCCAATTTACTTGGTTTTTTTGATGTACTTTCAGAAGATTCAGAAAAGGTATCTGAGCCTGGAACTTCATCTACTAGTGAACAATTAGCAAAAGGACTTAGCCAATTAAAAATGTAAGTAGATGAAAAGATGCGTTCTTTAATCCATTTAAAAACGAAATGTTTTCTAATTGACAGAAAATAACAAGAAATTTATCATGCGCGTTTGTTAAAGGAATAATAAATGAAAAAAGCAGAGCCTATCGCATATCCGATCCAAACAGACAGTGAACAGTTAGCACAATTTCTTCCTAATTTCGAACAAGATAGCTCAAAAATTGCTGAGACCATTCTAGTTGCGGAAAAAATTTTAAAATTAAAAACGCAAATTGCTGAAATTGTAACTAAAATTGACGATCTGAAAGCCTCCTTGCTAATTTTTGTAGCGGCAAGGGATGCAATGAAAAAAATAGATAGTGATAAGAATGACCCTTTTACTGAAAATGATATGGATGGTGAGATTAAATTAATTAATCGAAAAATACATTACTGTGGTTACTTGAAATTAACAAAAGAAGTTAAAATAGAGGTGCTATCAACTAAAGAAATACATTTAGAATCTGAATTTTTCGAAAGAAGCTTGTTAGAATTAAGATTGCAAGAAAAAGAAACCCGCCAAGTTATCCAAAATCTAGAATTAGGTATCAGTACATTAAACAGAGTTTTTGATGAGTTCTCTAAGAACCCAAGTAAATCTCCTTGGGAAGATTTTAAAATAAAAGAATGTATTCGTGAAGAAATTCAATTACTTGAAAAAGAAAAGTCAGAAAATAAATCGCGATTGGAAAATATAAAAGAAAAAATAAAAATATTAAAAGAGCCTAAATTCAATCAGGATATTTTTTTAGCCAATCACGCTAAACACCTGTTTTTTAATGGTAAGGCAGAAAGAGGTAACTCCACAGCAGAATTAAAAAATCAGGATCAAGAATCACATAAGTCAAATTTAAGAGTTTAAACCTCTATGGCAACTTGGATTTTGCCGTCGATTAATCGGGCAGGGAAGGTTTTAACACCAGTAAAAGCAGGGGCACGGGTTGCAACGCCCGTTTTAATACAAAAACCAGCGCCATGCCAAGGGCAAATAATTTCTTCTCCTTCTATCTCGCCGCCTTCGAGTGATTGATCTTCGTGTGTACAGAGATTTTTTATGGCATAAAATTCGCCATTCAGATTGAAAACCAATAAAGATAAGCCATTCCAGTCAAATACTTGATAAGTTCCCACGGGAAAACTGGCAGCATCGATTACATCAACCCAATTGGTCATTTTTCCTCCTTTTGTATAGCCCTTCTAGAAAGACTTTTATAGCATACCTAATTGTAATTTAGCGGCTTCAGACATACTTTCAGTGCTCCAAGGTGGGTCCCACACTAATTCCACTTGTGTTTCACTGACACCTACCACATTATTGATCGCATTTTCTACTATGCCAGGAAAAGTTTGTGCGACCGGACAACCTGGCGAAGTTAACGTCATTTCAATCTTTACTAATCCTTGTGGATCAATAGAAATATTATAAATAAGTCCTAAATCATAAATATTGACTGGAATTTCTGGGTCATAGATCCCTTTGAGTGCTTCAATAATAGCATTTTTTAAAGTGATTAATGCATTTTCGGTCAATGGATAAGGGGTTAATGTCATCATAGGTAGGTCTATTATTGATGTTCGGTAGAAACTAATTCATTGTTTTGTTTCAAAGCAGCTTGTAAGGTATGCCAGGCCAACGTTGCACATTTTACGCGCGCTGGATAGGCTTTAACACCAGCAAATACTGCTAATTTTTCAAGATCGGGAAGTTGTCGCGGTGCGGTGTCACGGGTTAATAATTGATGAAAATGAGTAAATAACATTTCAGCTTCGTTAGTAGTTTTACCCGATAATATCTCTGACATTAACGAAGCAGAGGCCATAGAAATAGCGCAGCCACAACCTTGAAAGCTAATTGCCGAGATTTTATCCTGTTCTAATTTTAGATAGAGCGTTAACCGATCTCCACAGAATTGATTAAATCCATTGGCAACCCGATTGGCCTCCGGCATCGCGCAATGATGACGTGGATTGCGCCCATGGTCTAAGATCATTTCTTGATAAAGTTCGCGTAAATCTGACATCATTTTTATTTAAACAATTGTTTTAAAGTGTGTAAACCGTCGATTAAAGCATCAATGTCTGTTTTATTATTATAAAATGCCAAGGAAGCGCGCACAGTAGAATCGACATTAAAACGTTGCATGAGTGGCATGGTGCAATGTTGGCCGGCGCGCACTGCAACACCGGCTTCAGCATTTAATACGTCACTGATATCATGTCCATGGATACGTATGCCACGAGAATCGCTGACTGTAAAATTCAAAATAGCTGCTTTTTCTTTGGCAGTACCCATTAAATGTAAATCTTGAATCGTTTGTAAATTTTGGCTGGCATAGTTGAGTAATTGCTGTTCATGAAGATGTATGGCATCAAAATCTAATTGATTAAGATAGTCAATTGCAGCCCCTAGACCAATAGCTCCCGCAATATGTGGCGTGCCGGCTTCAAATTTATACGGTGGTTCGCGGTAATAGCTTTTTTCTAAAGTGACTTCAGTGATCATACTGCCACCACCTTGATAAGGGGGCATAGCAACTAATAATTCCTGTTTACCATATAAAACACCTATACCTGTCGGAGCAAATAACTTATGACCGGAAAACACATAAAAATCACAATCTAAAGCTTGTACATCAACTTTTTGATGAGCGACTGCTTGCGCGCCATCGATCAATACTTTGGTATTTGGACTATTCGTATGGGCACACTCAATAATTTGTTTAATCGGGTTAATAGTACCTAGTGTATTGGAAATATGGCAGATAGCGACGAGTTTAGTTTTTTGGTTGAGTAAACGTTGGTATTCTTCCAGTAGCAATTCACCTGCATCGTTAATTGGGATGACTTTCAGTTTGGCGCCGGTTTGTGCACATAAAATTTGCCAAGGGACGATGTTGGCGTGATGTTCCATATGCGAAATAATAATTTCATCGCCTGCTTTGATCTGGCTTAAACCATAAGTCTGCGCAACTAAATTAATAGCTTCAGTAGTACCGCGTACAAAAATAATTTCTGCAAACGATTTTGCATGAATAAACTGCTGAATTTTTTCGCGACTTAATTCAAATTCTTCAGTGGCTAATTCACTTAAGGTATGGATACCACGATGCACATTACTATTTTCATAACGATAAAAATAGTTTAACCGTTCGATAACAGAACGTGGCTTTTGCGTGCTTGCTGCATTATCAAGATAAACTAAAGGTTTGCCTTTTATTTTTTGTTGTAAAATAGGAAAGTCAGTTCTTATTTTTTTTACATCAAATGCTTTCATAAGTTTTTTTAATTAAACGAGGTGGAGTAACATCATTAAATAGCGGCATTTGTTCAATGATGTCTTGAATAAAGGCTTTAACGAGTAATTCGGTCGCTGCGGATACACTTAATCCACGTGTACGCAAATAAAATAGCGCATCTTTATCGAGTTGGCCAATGCTAGCTCCATGCGTACATTGAATATCATCGGCAAATATTTCTAATTGTGGTTTACTATTTACTTCGGCAAAGGGTGATAATAATAAATTTTTATTTAGCTGCTGAGCTTTAGATTTAATCGCTTGTTCACGAACAATCACTTTACCATTAAATGTAGCATGTGCGTGATCATCAATAATACCTTTGTAAAATTCTTCACTGCGAGTATGCGGGCTGACATGATCGATCTGCGTAGTATGGTCGACTTGTTGCTGACCTACTGCGTAATAGAGACCTTTTAATTGGCAATGTGCATCGGGCGCTAATAATTTAACAATGATATCACTACGAATTAAAGCGCCGCTTAAAGCCAAGGAGTAAGCAGAAAATTGACTCTGTTGTTGTTGGGTAACACAAAGATTGCCAACATGCTGCGCTTGTTTACTTTCGGTGATAGCTTTGTAATGTTCAATATGGCTATTTGCCGCTAAATGGCATTCAGTAACAGTATTCGTAAAATAATTAGTATTATTTTCTCGCGTCATATCAATATATTTTTCAATAATAGTCGCTTGGCTATTTTCTTCCGCAATAATAATATTACGCAATGGAATAAAGCGCTGGTATATTTCATCTGTATTAATAAACAAAATTTCTATCGGAGAGCATAAACGCGTGTTAGTCGCTAAATAAATATAAACACCATCTTGCATAAAGGCAGTATTTAAATGGGTAAAACAATTATTTGCTACAGTTTCTTTAGGCTTCCAAGTCGCATTTAATTGTTCAGGGTATTGATTCAGCATCGTGCATAAATTCGATATTATGCAGTTATCAGCCAACATCGGAATTGTAGATAAGTGTGCGGCAAAAAAACCATTTACAAATACTAAGCGATAATCACCGTTCAATGGACCTAACAGGGTTGTTGCCATGTCGTTGTCTGACGTAGACATACTTAAAGAATAAGGAGTTTGACATAATGCCGTTAAAGAGGTGTATTTCCAATCGGCGTGTTTTTTACTAGGAAAACCGTGTGCAGAAAATTGCTCTAAGGCATCCAAGCGTAATCGGTTCAAATGCTTTTGTCCGATTAATTTTTTTTCAACACGTTGATATTCCTGGCAATAATGTGCCACGGCGTTAATGCCAACATTTTTTTTATTTGTTAACATGTTTCACCTAAGGATTCTTCTTCTAAAATAGCACTATAACCGTCTTTTTCTAAGGTTTGCGCCAAAGAAAAATTACCGGAACGAACAATTTTTCCGCCTGCCAATATATGCACATGGTCTGGTTTAATATAATCGAGCAAACGTTGATAGTGTGTAATGAGCACCATAGCGCGTTGTGGTGAACGTAGGTTATTCACACCCTCGGCAATTATTTTTAAAGCATCAATATCTAAACCGGAATCTGTTTCATCTAACAGTGCTAATTTAGGTTCTAAAAGTGCCATTTGTAAAATTTCATTACGTTTTTTCTCACCGCCAGAAAAACCTGTATTGACGGATCGATACAAAAAATCTTGATCCATTTCGACAAACTTTAGCTTTTCTTTAATCAGTTTTAAAAAATCCATCGCATCCAATTCAGTTTCACCACGTGCTTTGCGGATAGCATTTAACGAGGCTTTTAGTAAATAAACATTGCTCACCCCAGGGATTTCGACTGGATATTGAAACGCTAAAAATATTCCGGCACGTGCACGTAGTTCAGGTGTTAACTGGATTAAATCTTCACCTAAATAGTCAATTTCGCCTTGTGTGAGTAGGTAGTTGCCGCGTCCTGCTAAAACATTGGCTAAGGTACTTTTACCGGAACCATTAGGACCCATGATCGCGTGTATTTCGCCAGGTTTTATTTGTAGGTTAATTCCACGTAATATTTTTTTATTATCGACTTCTGCGTGTAGGTTTTTAATAGTTAACATATTTTTCTTTCTTTAAATAAATATACTCTTCGCACTTGAATTTTTGGCTGTGTTGCCGCTCAATTCGCAAGGGGTATTTTTGTATACCGGATTGCTAAACGGCACGGCACTTGCCAAAAATCCCATTGCTGAGAGTATGTAGTTAGCCAATGCATCCTTCTAAACTAAGACCCAGTAATTTTTGTGCTTCGACGGCAAATTCCATAGGCAATTCTTTAAATACTGCTTTGCAAAAACCATTCACGATCAATGAAAGGGCTTCCTCGCTATCCAATCCGCGTTGTAAACAATAAAAAAGTTGATCTTCACTAATCTTAGAAGCAGAGGCTTCATGTTCTATTTGAGCCGTTTGATTTTTAACTTCGATGCTAGGGAAAGTATGTGCTTTGCAGCCGCTACCAATCAAAAGTGAATCACATTGCGTATAATTGCGCGCATTGTTTGCTGATTCTGTTATTTTGACTAAACCGCGATAGCTATTTTGACCATGGCCTGCACTAATCCCTTTCGACAAAATCGTACTTTTAGTATTTTTACCAATATGTATCATCTTGGTTCCGGTATCCGCTTGTTGTTTATGATTGGTTAGCGCAACGGAATAAAATTCGCCGACAGAAGCATCGCCTTGCAGAATAACACTTGGATATTTCCAAGTAATGGCTGAACCGGTTTCGACTTGTGTCCAAGAGATCTTTGAATGTACACCACGACAGTGGCCGCGTTTAGTCACAAAATTGTAAATTCCACCTTTGCCCTCTTTATCGCCAGGGTACCAATTTTGCACCGTTGAATATTTAATCTGAGCATGATCTAAGGCTATTAGCTCGACCACCGCGGCGTGTAATTGATTTTCATCACGTTGTGGTGCAGTACATCCTTCCAAATAACTAACATAACTACTTTCGTCCGCAATGATTAATGTGCGTTCAAATTGGCCAGTATTAGCGGCATTAATGCGAAAATAGGTAGATAATTCCATGGGGCAGCGTGTGCCTGGTGGTATATAACAAAAAGATCCATCGGTAAACACTGCCGCATTTAAACAGGCATAGAAATTATCGGTATAGGGAACGACAGTGCCTAAATATTTTTTGATAAGTTCTGGATATTCTTGTACCGCTTCGGAAAAGGAACAAAATAAGATACCCATACCGCGCAATTTTTCTTTAAACGTGGTAGCGACAGAAATACTATCAAAGACGGCATCGACAGCCACATTGGACAAACGTTCTTGTTCTCGAAGTGAAATACCTAACTTATTATAAGTGCGCAACAATTCTGGATCGACTTCATCTAAACTATTCAGTTGTTTTTTTATTTTTGGTGCCGAATAATAGCTAATTGCTTGATAGTCGATAGCTGGATAATGCATATAATCCGCCCAGTGCGGTTCGGATAAGCTTAACCAATGACGGTAGGCTTTTAAACGCCAAGCCAATAAAAATTCCGGTTCATTTTTTTTAGCAGAAATATGCCGGATAACGTCTTCATTCAAACCGCAAGGCAGTGTGTCCGCGTCGATATCACTGACAAAGCCATGTTGATAATCTTGTTGTAATAATTTGTTTAAAGCAGCTTGGGTCATGGATTGTTCTCTGGCAGCAAATGAAGGGAAGTTTTTATCGTTTCAAACGGGTTGAGTCTAACGGGTTGAATGAGGTCCGCTAAACTAATATGCATTAAAGTCGCTTGAATAAAGGCGCTAATCCTACGCCAGTTATCACGTATCGTACACTGTTTTTCTAAACTACAGCCCAGCGTGCTATGACTACATTCGGTGAGTGCTATTTGACCCTCTAGCGTTTGAATCAAGGTCCCTAGTGAAATATCGGTTGCCGGGTAAGCGAGTTGATAGCCCCCTTTAACACCTCGATTAGCTTGCAATAGGCCTTCATGGCTTAAACGTTTTAGTAATTTACTAGTCGTCGGCAAAGAGATACCGGTATGCTCAGCAATGCATTTTGCATTGATAGCAAGTCCTGGATGTTGTGATAAATACGCCATGATGACCACGGCATAATCGGTTAGTTTGCTGAGCCTTAACATAATAAGTAAGTTTTTATTATACCCGACTGAAATGGGACCATTTTAGTCCTATTCTTTGCCAAAAACAAGCTTCTCGCTACTAATTAAGAAAAAAAATTTTAATTGTACGAACAATTTTTGTATAAGGGATTGGGAGAAATAGCAGGAAGGGCATAAGTCTCTAATAATTCGAATAAGCAAGGATCGCGAGTCGCACTCCAATAATAAAAAATTTATTATTGGAGTGCTTAGATCGACCTCAATTAGTTATTTTCTGTACTGTGATGTGTTTTCTTGTTTTACAAGGTTATTAGTATCTTGCGATGAAGTAGGTTTAGCTAGAAAAAATCCACTTGAGGAAGAAAGGTGTGTCTTTTCAGATGTAGACTGATTTTTAGAAGAATTTTCGTTGGTAGAAATTTGAGGTGTTTGGGTAGAATCTTCAGCACTCACATTGAATCTTTCCAGTGTTGCTAAAGTATTCTTTAATGAATAAGGGGAATTTTGGATAACACTATAATAACTTGCAACGGAAAGGGCTGTCGAAGCCAAAAACCCGAGAAGTAAAAAAACCGAAACTGGTGGAACTGTAACAAAAGTAAAGAGGAACAAGCAAGCTGCAATATTTCCACCTAATACCATCCCTGTGAAGTACAAGATTTCTTTAAAAGTTATCGATTCGTTAATTCTTTGAATTCTTTCTTCTTGAATCATTATCAATTGGCGTAATTTATCATCACTTAAATCTATTTCATGTTCATGCCCTTCCAATATACCATCTATTGTTGGATTTTCTTTTGATAATAGCATGCTGTTAATATTCTTATACACGGAGTTTGTTAAATTCCGGGCTTGCTCTTCAGTAATTAATTCCTTTTCTCTACCAAAGTTAATGATTTCTTGAAGTTTTTTTCTAGACGAGTGAGTCGCTATGCTCACGAAAAATTTCGGCCGTCGTGTCCCCGAAATTTGTTTTCATTACGCGACTATCATTAGACCGCGACCGTCCTGCGTCCGACGCGCACTCATCCCTAATAGGATTCATGCCCGCGTCTCCCACAATGACTTGACGGCGTGAGGCGTTTCCTGCTTCGCCCGTCAACCCACGCCTATCGCGGGCTCCTCGACTCTGAACTTCGTTCTCTCCTTGTCTCGTCGATTGAAGTTTTAAAAAATTATGCTGTTGAAGTATGAGGATTAAGGTACATTGAAAGGGCTCTGCGACGCTGCCAATTTTTTAAATAAATCATAGCTAATACTTTATCACGGATGATTAATAAATTTTCTGCATTTCTATTTTGTGCGGCTTGAGTAAAATTAAATGAGCCGGTAATAACTTCTTTTCCATCAATGATCATGATTTTATTATGTGCAATAGCGGGTCTGTAATCAATCCAGCAGGGAATATGTTGGTTAACTAAAAAACGGAAAGCACTATATCTTTGCGTTTTTTGACTTTTATCCAATATTACATTGACCTTTACTCCGCGTTTTTTTGCTGCAACCAAATGAGTAGCAATGGGTGCAGAAGTAAAGCTGTAGGCTTGAACAAAAATTGATTGCTTAGCCGTATCAATTACATTTGTTATTTCAGCCGTGCAATTTTGGCCAGGCGTAAAACAAACTTGTATTGTTGGA
This sequence comes from Candidatus Aquirickettsiella sp., assembly GCA_036781465.1. GTDB lineage: Bacteria > Pseudomonadota > Gammaproteobacteria > Diplorickettsiales > Diplorickettsiaceae > Aquirickettsiella. Next base: position 753 of record DAIQAW010000013.1, on the reverse strand, counting down.
CAAGTATTGGAGTTGCTAATTGCGAAACTGGTGGAGACATGGCAAATATTGAATAAGAATAAACCACAGAGTATTTTTTTTAACATAAATATTCTTTATAAGTTTTAATAATGTTATTTTTAGTCTATTTAGTTGATTTAGTTAATTAAAAGATTAAGTTAACAAGGTTTTTAAAAGAGGTGCGAGTTCTTTTTTTTGTATACTACAGCGTAAACGTCTTACGCGTAAGATAGCATTCAAATCGGCGAGAGCATTCGAAAAGTTTTCGTTCACAATTAAATAATCATATTCATCATAATGAGTTAATTCAGCTTTTGCGTCAGCCATGCGTTTTTTTATGACGTTTTTCTTATCTTGTGCCCTAAGATGCAATCTTTTTTCTAATACCTCCCAGGAAGGAGGAATGATAAATATTCCAATGGATTCAGGCATCTTTTCTCTAATTTGCTGCGCTCCTTGCCAATCAATTTCAAGGATAATATCGATGCCTGCTTCAATTTTTTTTGTTACCCAATCGAGCGAAGTACCATAATAATGACCGAAAACGATAGCATGTTCTAACAAAGATTTTTTTTGAATAAATTGTTTAAATTCTGTCTGATCAATGAAATGATAATCCACACCTTCTTTTTCCCCGGGTCGCGGCGGTCGTGTAGTATAGGAAATCGAAACTTCTAAGTTAGAGACAGATTCTAACAGTGCATTAACAAGACTAGTTTTTCCACCACCTGAAGGTGCTGATATAATATAAAG
>DAIQAW010000012.1:7955-10589 GCA_036781465.1 Candidatus Aquirickettsiella sp. | reverse complement strand
CTGAAGAGCGGTTGAATACCCAGATTGCAAAAAAAATCTATCAACTTCCCGAAGGAATTTACCCTCATTATTATAAAGACAGTCATTCTGAATTTAATGCCTATTCCAACACAGAAACAGGTCGTGCAGCGATTGCGGAGATACGACAAGAATTAACCCAATGTTTTACTTATTTAGAAGATTGGGCGAACAAGTATGAGTTAGAAGTGATTAGAACGGTACCTAGTGAGGAAATTAACGAACAAGGGGAAAAAAAACTGAGCTTGAAACGTAAAAAAGAAACTGTCAAGAGCGAACTAGATTATTTCATTAAAAAATTACTACAGAATGGTTTTCCCGAGAAGACGTCATTGTTCTATGCGGATGGAAAAAGAGCAATAGAAACTATTGCTTTGTTAGTTTGTCATGACAATGATGATGATATCAAAGATATTGATTTAGAGTTTCGTCAAAATCAACTTATCGAGTTAACCACCGACGGGAACTTGAGGATGTGTGCCGAAGGTTGCTTTTCTCGTTTTTCAGAGATAGCAGAAACTCTGAAAAATTATGGTGAGTTTGGTTTACTGAGTTTGATAAAAACATCGCTTATTTTCTTGGCTAGAAAAGTTGTACGGAATCGATTTAGAGCTAATCACCATTATTTAGAATTTTTATGTAGGGTAGTCGGTATTTCTCCTATCGGCAATGAAATTCACGCGCATAATTATCTTATTAATAAGTTGTTAGTTGAGTTAAAATTAGAATCGTTAATGATACAAGACGATCGCGTCAGTATTTTTGAGAATGTTCAGAATCCAATTAAGCACCAGTATATAAAGGATATTTATCAGCAATTTAATGAGAATTTTAAAGCCGAATTTAATGTAAACTATTTAATTAAGTTTATTGCCGAACAGTTCTATCAAAAGGAAAATATTCATTTCCCTACCGAAGGAGTGAGTACTCCATTAGAGCTGGAAGTCGTTAATAATTTTTTAACTGTGCTAGGCGACGATCTCGAGTTTAATAGCCATGAAATTTTAGATTATGATGAAGTTACAAAAAAAATCGTATTAAAAGACCGCACGGCTTTATTTATCACGATTGTGGAACGTTTAATAAATAAAGGTTGGATCAACTTTAATCGTTTATTACAACGCTATGATGCTTTAAGGCCTTATTTTAATCAAGATTATGAAATGATTCCCTCTATTCCTCGGTTAGATAAATTAACGAGCTCGGATTATCGGATATTTCCTGGAGACATAAGATTTACTTGGTTAAAGATAGAAGAAGAGAGAATACCATTACTTAGCTTTTTAAAAAGTGGTAAGGATTCGGTTTTATCTAGTGTAAAAGCATTATTTCCGGGAGAGTCACTCGGTTCTTTACTGGATCATTCAGAGGATCTTACGCTCTTTTTCAAGAATCTTCCCTCTATAGACCATGAAGAGGCATTAAGTTGGATGCAAGCGAATGGATTGGATTTTCCGACCATTATGTTAAATAAATTTTTATATACTCAAAAAATTATGCAATCTCGATTTCTACATGGTAGAGGGAGTTTTTTACTGATTAAAGACTTTAATAAATTATTTAGTAACTTAGCTGCGTTACCAAAATTTTTAGAACTTGTTAATACGAAGGGTTTGATCCGTAAATTATTAAAAGAGAATGCTGAAAGAATTCGTGATCTTGGAAGGGGCGATTTCCCGATCACCTTTAATAAGTTTATTCGACATATTTTAAAAGGGGGGTTTCGCGACTTTAATCACTTAGTTTTTGAAAAAAAGCCGGAAGCTGCAAGCGGTAGTGGAGAGCTCTATCTTAAAGATATTGATTTTTCTAACGCAGATTTAGAAAAGACAATATTTAATGATCCGATGAATAATTGTGTTTTTTCTGATGGGATCTTTAAAGATCTAAAATTTAATTTGCCAATTAATACCATAAAATTTAAAAATTCTCGCTTGGAAAGACTAGGTATCTATACTGATGCATTGAATGTTGATTTTAGTGATGCTTCCGGTGATATTTTACTGAATGGAAATTTTAAGTCGATAGAGTTTATTCGTTCATCATTAAAGATTCAGATTAACGGTGTGCTTGATGGGAGTGATTTAAGCGATTCAACAAGCCAAGTCATTATGAATGGCGATATTCAAAATAGTAAAGCCGATAATTTTAAAGGGGAGTTAAAGATTAACGGTAAGCTAAGTAAATTGATTTTAACCAGAGGAGATAGAACATTAACCCAGTTAACAGTGGATGGAAATGTTCACGCTTGCCAGTTGCGAGATATGAAGTTTAAACAAATTACCATTAATGGGGAAATTAGTGATTCATATTTTACAGCAACTGATTTTAGAGAAACGCGTTTTATTGAAAAAATGTCGGCTACTATTTCTCAAGAGAAAAGTATTTTTTGTGGTCAATTTCGTTTTGATTTGGAAAAAATGGATGGCTCTCAAGCCTTTTTCTCTCATTCACAATTTTCGACTGCCTCATTGACTGAGTTTTTGAGACATCCAGCGATGCAAGCTTTTGTAAAATCACAGCAAGTTTTTCCTTTGCTGATGGCAACTAATTTACACGAAGTAGATTTTCAAGACAGTATGCTACAGCGCGCTTTAAAAAGATTTTCTACCCTTT